>JANXGZ010000027.1 GCA_024958995.1 Methylococcales bacterium
GATTCTTCGGCAAGAAACTCTCCGTCCATGACCGGGATTCGCCAGTACCGCTTACCCCCGATCTGTTTGGACATCTGGTAGCCGTCGCCGAAATAACGCAGGTTCTTTCCCAGCGGCAGGGCCACACCGCCGTCAATACCAGCATAAACGGCCGAAGTAGGCGATGTTAATACGCACTGCCCCACCCTGTTTTCAAGCTGCTTCGCCAAAGCCTTTCTGCCGGTCGCAAAAATCATTACCGAAACCCCGGGACGTCCATCGGGTGTTTCAAAGGGTGTCAGTGTCCGCTCAATCCCGGCTTCGCAACCGCAGCCAATCACCGAGGTTGCCATACCGGTCATAGCCTGCGCAGAAATCATCGCCCACTTGGAATTGTGAGCGGTAATAATAATCCGTGTTGCTTTCATCGAGAAAGCCTCGGCAAATGTCTCGTCGATCGTTACCCCGTTGATAATCACGCGGCCCCTCCAAACTGCAAGGGATGTTCCGTAAGGCTACCCCGACCATTCTCGGTAATCTCGTCATTGTAAATTTTGAAATTGCCTAGTTTCATCGTCAGGTAACGATCGAAATAGGGCTTGAGCAACTTCTCGATACCATTGTCGAATTCGGGGCGCACAACGTGCGTGGTTCCCCAGGTAACCTTCACGATCTCACCATCACGAACAACCAGCTCACCATCCTTAAAAACAAAGTCAGGTTTCTCAAACATTGCCTGCTTGTCTTCCTGCGAGGTATAAACGGTAATATCCGCTGCAGCGCCTGCTCCCAGATGCCCACGGTCCTGCAGCCCGAGGATTCTGGCTGCCCCGGCACGGGTCATCACCGCAATTTCATAGAGAGAATATTCGCGGTCGATCGAACCCAGGGTTGTCATTGCTGCGGCACTCGGGTTGATTGTATGCAACATATCCTGACGGAAGCTCTTGTCCATCAAAAGGCGGATCAGATGCGGGTACGTCGTAAAAGGCGCTCCGTTCGGATGGTCTGTGGTTAAAAAGACTCTCCAAGGGTCGTCGACCAGCAGAAAAGTTTCCAGGCCGATGGCCCATTGCAGGGCATTGACGAAATTCTGGTCCTTGTACTTGAATGGCACAACACCACAGCCCTCGTCACATTCGATATCCATACACACCCATTTCTTTGGGTTCGCATGATGGTTATTGGCAAACTGGCGCATGTTGTCCCCGGACGCCGTCACCGTCTGCCCGAACATGACCTGGCCTACATCGATCGAAATGTTCTTGTTTGCATTGACAAGCTCGGCAATTTCCGCAGCTCCCGAAGAAAACTTGAAATCACCTTCTTTTCCGTAGGAGTGAAACTGGACATGGGTCAAGTGTGCCGGCAAACCTTCAAATCCTCGGATGGTGTCTAGGGTCGTATCCTTGTTTCCGGGAACCCCGAGATTGCACCCATGAACATGCAGTGGATGCGTCACTCCAAGTTCCTTGACTGCGGTGGCCAGACAGAGCAGTATTTCCCTTGGAGAAACACCGTAGTGGGGACCGTTCTCGTCCAGGTCAAGTTTTCGCTGATTGAACTTGAAGGCATTAACTCCTCCTGGGTTCACAACCTTGACTCCAATGGCCTGCGCCGCATTCATCGTCCAGGCAACATAATCGTTAATGACTTTCTGATCTTTCTTTTCCGCCATCAACCGGAGAAGGAAGTCATCGTTGCCCAACATAACGTAGCCGCCCTTGTCCATTATGGGAATATCACCCATCTCCATGTGCGCCTGCCGGGCATTGACCGGTAGCAACGCGGGCTCAAACCCGGCTGTATAGCCCATTTCTGTGTAGCGGTAACCCGTTGTCAGGGTGCTGGGTGCAGCATGGCCGCACCCCGAGCGGGTAAGCTCAGTCCGGTACACCGGATCAGCTCGATGGTCTTCAGGCATCAGAGTCCGTGCAATATTGACCTTGCCACCACCAATATGGGTATGCAAATCGATAGCGCCCGCCATGACCACCTTGCCGCTCAGGTCATACTCAGCATTGATTTTTAAATCTGATGGTTTTTCTACGACTCGGCCATCCTGGACAAAGATATCGCGGATTTCGCCGTTTACCCCGTGCTTCGGGTCATAAACGGTCCCGCCAGTTAGTTTAATTAGCATAACGATCAGGTTTCCCGCAAAGATTGTTCAATGGCAGCCAGAATGTCTGAGGTGGCAGGAAGCGACGATTCCCGCAGCTTGGGCAGACGCAACGCCACGACGTTGTCTGTCCGGTAGGCATGACCACTGTGATCAATACCCGGAGTACCGATGGGAATGAAAACGTCGGGTTCTTTCTCGAATTTCATCCCGGAGCGGCCCAGTACAATCCTCGGAAGTTTGGTCGTCGGCGGAGTCGCTTCCGCATCGAAAGCGGAAATCCACAACAACAAATCTCCGGAACCATCGGCCAGCCGGCTATCTATCGAGTTCAGATAAGGATCGTAATCGGGGAAACCCGCGGAAAAATTAATCCTCGACGGGAAGCCGGTCTGCCATCCCGCGACTTGGTAGGACGTCTGATCTCCATTCTTACCACCGAGGGGAAGCCCTGAACACCGCGTGGTGACATTCAGTTCCTTAATCATTTTAGAAATCGTCTCGACCGTCAGATCAGCATTGGGAAATTCCATCGCACCGGCCGCCCAGGTAACAACGCCGTAACGAGCTTTTTTCAGCTGAACGGCAAGCCGCTGAAGTTCACCAACCGATATTCCCCCAACTCCCGTAATGTCCAGACTGTTTCCCTTAACCAGTGCCCGCAGGACTGCAAGAACTCCGGGCAGATCTGAATCCGGACAGGCCAGTACTTTCGCCGCCTTGCCGGAAGGCGACTTCGACGCTGAACCCGACGGTCCCTTGCCTAGGTAGACAACCGTACGATGTCCAGGATCGTCGAGAAACATCGTGTCTTCGGTCCAGAGATAACGTTCGAAGAATCTCGGAAAAAGGGCCTCGATGTCACAGCCGACAACCAACAGCAAATCGCAACGGTTCTTGACTTCGGCGAGAGTGGTGTTGATCCAGCCCGTATCATGGACAACCCGAAAGTTCCGCAATGCCTTTTCAAAATTCATGTTGTCAACAACCGCGCCTGTCCTGTCGGCAAGAGCCAGAGTCTCTCTCATGCCATTGACATCTGTCGCCAGCCCACCAAAAAGAGGCAACTGTGCGGCCCGGAGCAACTCCGCTGCGCGATCAATCGCTGCTTTCAGGCTCACCTTCTTGCCTTCAACCCGGGGCCTGATATCACCCATTGGCTGCTCAAATGCTGGCGTGTTTACGCGGCATCCATTCTTGATCACCTTGACCGTCTTGCCGACCACCTTAATCGCCAGATCATCGGTACCAACACCGCAAAACGGACTGGGCACCTCTTCAAATACCCCATCGTCACTAATTTCAGTCATATCGATTTAAAGTGTGTTCCTTGTTGTGAATCGAAACGAGATAGATACTGCAGACAAACCTAACGGCAGCCCTGAATAAAACCGTTCATTCTAGCTTTCTTCGTACCCCTATGGCAAACAAGGAGAAACCAGAACGGATCAACCTCTGGATCCTCAGGGCCATCGATCGCTGCAAACCAAGATGTCGCAGCGAATAGGATTAAAACACCCGTATTGCTATAATTCCATCGTTTTCTCCAGGGAGTCCTGACCAGGTATGCCTGCGGGGCTCTGAACTGTACTTCCCTGAGCAGGCCTAATGGCTGAACATATTCTGTTTCTTACCGGCAAACTGGCCCGGAAACAGCTGGACCAGATACTGGACCAGATCCACTCCGACAAATTCACCTACACGGTCCACACACTTGGCATCAGCGTCGCAGCATTGATGACCGCCGACATGATTCAGCGGCGACTGCCGGATACCTTCGGTGCCGACCGGGTGATTCTGCCAGGTCGTTGCCTGGGTAACATCGAAAAACTGTCCGCCCAGTTCAATGTCCCGTTCGAACGCGGACCCAAAGAACTGAAGGACCTGCCTGCCTACTTCGGCAAAACGCATCAGAAAGCGAATCTGGACAAGTACACGCTGCGGATCTTCGCCGAGATTACCGACGCACCACAGCTTGCAATCAACGAAATCGTTGAAAGAGCCTCGCATTACGCTTCCGAAGGGGCGGACATTATCGACGTCGGTTGTCTTCCGGATACCCCGTTCCCTCACCTGGAAGAAGCGATCCGAACCCTGAAAGACGAGGGGTTCACAGTCAGCATTGATTCCCTTGACGACGACGATCTTGTCCGAGGGGGCAAGGCCGGGGCCGACTACATGCTCAGTCTGGACGAAAACAGCCTGTGGATCGCTGAAGAAGTGGAAACAACACCGATCCTGATCCCGTCAACACATGGGGATCTGGATTCCCTGGATCGGGCTGCTGAATCTCTTTCCCGAACAGGCAGGGAATTCCTGCTTGACCC
Organism: Methylococcales bacterium; assembly: GCA_024958995.1. Lineage (GTDB taxonomy): Bacteria > Pseudomonadota > Gammaproteobacteria > Methylococcales > UBA1147 > UBA1147. The sequence continues at coordinate 4,429 of JANXGZ010000027.1, forward strand.
GATTCTCGACCCGATCCATTTCGGCTTCGTTGACTCGGTCACTCGCTACAGCGAGGTTCGCAAACGCCATCCAGACACCGAGATGCTGATGGGGATCGGCAACCTAACAGAATTGACTCACGCCGATACGGTTGGTATGAATGCCCTGCTGATCGGGATGTGTTCCGAACTGGACATCAATAATATCCTTGCGACCCAGGTCAGCGAGCATGCCTGCAAAGCCATTCGTGAAACAGATCGTGCCAGGCGCATCATGTTTGCCGCCAAACGCGCGAACACCCTGCCCAAACACATCGACAATGGCCTGATGGCTCTGCATGAATGCTCACCGTTCCCCTACTCGGAACAGGAAATCTCTGACTTGGCGAAAGATATCCGCGACCCAAGCTTTCGGATCCAGACTAGCCAGGAAGGGATTCACACCTACAATCGGGACGGTTTGCACTGTGCAAAGGACCCCTTTGATCTGTTCCCTGGTCTGAAGGTGGAACAAGACGGTGGCCACGCTTTTTACCTGGGCGTACAGCTCAGTCGGGCACAGATTTCCTGGCAATTGGGGAAACGCTTTGTTCAGGATGAACCGCTGAGCTGGGGTTGTGCTGTCGAGACTGTCGAGGAAAACATGGAAAGCTACAAAGAGGCTGGATCAACCCTCAAAAAAAAACCAAAAAATGATTAGAGAAATCATCCTGACCTCCCGGAACAATGCGGGAGAAACACACATCGCACCGATGGGCGTGCATGACCACGGCCAGCAGTTTCTGGTGATGCCCTTTAAGCCCTCTACAACACTAGAGAATATCCTGGACTCCAGGTGCGCCGTCATCAACTACACGGATGATGTGCGCATCTTTGCCGGTTGTCTAATTGGCCGCAGGGACTGGGCGCTCTGTGAAACAGAACGGATCAATGGACAACGACTGGTAGCCGCTTTGGCACACACTGAACTGAAACTAGTCAAGGTCGAAGACGATGATCAGCGGCCGCGACTTTTCTGCGAAGTTGTCCACGAATCCAATCATAAATCGTTCAGAGGATTTAACAGAGCTCAGTTTTCGGTCATTGAAGCAGCGATTCTTGTTAGCCGCCTAGACATGTTGCCTTTGAGAAAGGTCGAAACAGAACTTGAATATCTGCGGATCGGTCTCGAAAAAACAGCGGGGGACACAGAATTCGAAGCCTGGGAATGGCTTATACAGCGTGTTGACGAATTCAGGGAAAACAACCCTGAAAGGATCGGCATTTCATGACCGGAATGCTCGCCAGCGTCAACTGCCTCAAGGAAGCCCAGCAAGTTCAGGAAGCCGGTGCAGACATTATTGACCTCAAGGCGCCGGCGGCCGGCGCTCTGGGAGCCCTGGAAATCAATGAGATCCGTGAAATTGTCAATCGACTGGATGCGGATACTGTGATCAGCGCAACCGTGGGTGACCTGCCCATGCAACCGGATATCATCCAGGATGCCGTTAGCGAAACCTGGAACACCGGTGTCAATTATGTCAAGATCGGGCTGTTTCCTGGAGGTGACTGGAAAGCTTCGATCGCCAGCCTGAAACCCCAATCTTCGGCCGGTGCGCGTCTGATCGCGGTATTTTTTGGCGACCGCGATCCGGATACCCAATGGTTTCCGGAATTGGCGTCAGCAGGGTTTTCCGGGGTCATGCTAGATACCCTGGACAAACGATCCGGATCCTTGAGACAGTTTTACAGCCAGAACAAACTCGGTCACTTCATTTCCGAGGCGCGACGATTTGGTTTCCTCTGTGGCCTGGCCGGTTCACTCCGCAGCGACGATATCGGGTCCCTCCTGGAATTGAGCCCTGATTACTTGGGCTTTCGTGGTGCCTTGTGTCTGCGCCAGAACCGGATCGACGAGCTGGACCCCGAGGCATTGCGCACAATTCGGGAAAAAATCCGTTAATCTTCAAAACCACTCGGATAAAACGGTTTCTGATCGAGAAAGTAGCGCTGCAATGGACTGGAAGGATGGAAGGTGACACGGGTTTTCACGCCAAATGCTGTTTTCGCCCCAATTTGACCGGTTTTCACGGCCTGAAAACAGCCATCGGAAGAACACCGACGAATGGCTTGAAGGGAAAGCTGACTTAACTGATTAGAACAATAAACGCGATCGGTGTGGACAATCTGATTGATCCTCGATCATTACGACTGATAAAGAAGAACCTCTCCTTTATTCAACGAAATCGCATCACCACACCAACGCTGGTAGCTCCCATTCAGCCAGGCATCGTCAATCTCAAAACCCACGTCCCGCAGGTAATTCAGGTAAAAGCGCAGGAAGATAGGCTGATAAGTACAGGAATAACTGAAGGACGGGATCATTCGTGCCGGGTTCATCGAAATCACTGAACCCCGTTTCATGTTCGAGCCGGTTCGAATCCCCATCTCTCCCAAAACAATAACGGTTCCCGCCACCATATTAAGGCCTGTGAAATCGCCACTGTTGCCGCCAATGGCCACCAAACCCCGTCTCATCGCGCCACCGGCTTCATTTTTGCAATTACCCCGGACAAAGATCTCGCCGCCCAGCATACCCTGTTCGGCGCCGCGTACCCCACTACCCACCATGTGACCCGCATTGCCGTTGATCGTAATCGACCCACCGGTCATATCCTCTCCAACCCAGTCTTGCGCATCGCCGTTGAGAACAATCCGGCCGCCACTCATCCCGCAGCCAAGGTGACCACTCACGTTGCCTTCGATGAACATCTCGCCGTCAGCCATGCCTTGGCCAATCAATTTTACGAACGACAAATCTCCTTCAAGTTCAAGCCGACCGTTCATCTTTCCGTTCACGCTAAAGAACTCGCCCAGGGCTTCTTTTCGATTTCCATGGTGCACAATAAGCGCGGATACTTCAGCTTCTGACAATCCAGCTAAAGAAGTCGGGCTGAGTATTTCGGCTTCCAATGGGACTTCGGGTGGAGTGTGTACAGTTAGTTTCATTATGGGGGTCCTCAGCCGAACGGCGCTGTAAACATTATTCTTTAAGGGGATTAGGACTGAATTCTTGTCGCTTTCAATCTTGCAGCAAAGGGTGTAGTCCGATCTTGTATTGGCCTAAATTGCCGCCGTAATTGCCCGCCGTAATCCTGGCCAGACCTTCACCTCCTGCCTCCACCGCAGCATGCATTCCTTGCCTCATTGCTTCGGCAACCGATGATTCGTCCAAGCCATCGATCACGATCTCTAACACACAGGCCTCGTCTTCGCCCAGTTCGGTTTTCGGAGCACTACCGCGCAATGTCGGACAAAAAGCGTCGTTGGTGGACGCTGGCAGTGCCTTGTACCTAGATCCGGGTTTACTACCACTGCGGACAACACCACCAGGCATCGGTAAGATGATGTTAGGCAACTTTCTCATGGCCTCCGCTGCCGCCGTTGCAGCTTGCAATGTGGACGAAAGTTCTTTTCCTAGAAACAAGAGGTTTCCACCACCGACTGCAGCCTGAATGCCAAAGGAGTCATCGATCAGAAACTCCCCCTCCATGACCGGAATACGCCACATTTTTCGATCATTGAGTACCTTGCTGCCTTGATAGCCATCGCCAAAGTAGCGTAGTTTCTCGCCAACAGAGAACTTTTCTTCCGTTCCATCCAGGCCGTTGAAACAAGCCGTTGTCGGACAAGTCATTACGCTCTGTCCAATCCGCTCGACCAAGCGGTTTCCAACGCCTTTGGTCGAATTGGCGAACAGCAGGACGCTGACACCGGGTCGTTGATCCGGGGTTTCCTTTGGAGACAACGTTTTCTCTATTCCTGCTTCGCATCGGCAACCAATGACCGAAGTCGCGAACCCAGTTACCGACTGCGCCGCCGCCATTGCCCAGTAATCACTCTCTGCGGTAATGATGATCCGCGCTGCTGACATTTTGAACGCTTCTGCGAAGGTGTCGGTAATTTCAGTCGATCGTATTTTCATTTTTCTTTTTTGGAAGGTTCCTAAGAAAAAGCTTTCCTTTCATCAAGTGAAAGCATCCACAAAACCACACCGCTTGCCCCTCGACAATCAGAAAGCCGTTTGGCAGTTATTGAACTGGGTAAGTGGGAACAATCTCAGTTTCTACGTGAGTATCGAAAACCGGGTAATTGTCAAATTGAACGCTGTAGTACTCATCAAAAAACGGCCGGATCTCGTCTTCGATCTTTTTATCGTAGTCGGGTGCGACTTGGTATATGCGACCGACGGGATCGGCACAGAATTCGTGGTTTTTAATAAAAAGATGTCCGTCCTTCAACACATAGCGGGCAGTTTTAAACATCTCCTCTCTGTTTTCGTGCTCGTCGTAGATCGTGATATCAGCATCGGCACCCACACCGAGATGCCCTTTGTGTTTCAAGCCCAACAGTCGTGCAGGTGCTGCCCGAGTCACAATGGCGATTTCCTGCAGGGAATATTCTCTGTCCAGATCCAGCAAACTGGTGCTTAACAGCGCTTTTTGATTGACAGCGGCCGCCTCCTGTTTCCGGAAATCACGGTCCATCAACAAGCGGATCAACCGTGGATAATTGAGGAACGAACCGCCATTGGGATGATCGGTGGAAAGCACCATCCGCCAGGGGTCTTTGGCCATCAGGAAAAGCTCAAGGCCGATGGCCCATTGCAGGGTGTGGGTATACACGTTTTGCTGGTATTCGAACGGAATAATCCCGCACCCGCTCTCGCATTCAGTATCGCAGTTGATCCATTTCCGCTCTTTCACGTGGCGCAACATCCAGGCCAGCGGCGCATCTGCCGTCATGCTAACGGATTTTCCGAACATGACCTGACCGACATCGGCACTGATATTGGGGTTCTCATTGATAAAATCAGAGATTTCCTTGGCCTTTGATGTTGGATTCTTACCCGGCTCCCCACCGTAACTGTTGAACTGGATGTGGGTGATGTGGGCTTTTCGCCCTTCCGCCGCGCGCATGGTGTCCAGGGTAGTGGTGTAGTTCCCACTATGACCCAGGTTGTTGCAGTGGATATGGGCCGGATGCGGCAGACCCAGATCGTTTGCAGTATCGATCAGTGCCTTGATCACCTGCCTCGGGGTAATATCGAACGAGTGAATCTTCTCATCGATCTGGTTGATGGTGGCGTTTTTATCTCCCTTCCACTGCTCATCCCCGCCAGGACACACCAGCTTGATGGTATACGCCTTGCTCGCATTCAGCCACCAGGCAACCGCATTCCGGAACTCCTCCATTCGTCCCTTCTCCAACATCCGATGGAGGAAACTGTTGTTACCCATCAGCACGTAATATCCCTTATCAAGGATGGCTGTATCTTCCAACTCTTCAAGAACGTGACGAGCACTTAAGGGGGGCACGGCCGCTTCCATGACCGTGGTGTAGCCCAAGGTGGCAAAACGATACCCGGTGGCAAACGTGGAAGGAACGATCCCACCCGCCCCTGACCGAGTAAACTCGGTTCCCGGATGAGGGTCGTAGCGATGGTCTTCGGGCTGGAATTTTCGCGCCAAATTGGTCTTGGGCCCGGCAATGTGACTGTGGATGTCGACACCGCCAGGCATCACCACCATGCCGTGGGCATCTATCTTAGGGGTATCCCCGGGCACGCTTTCGACTATTTTCCCATCCTGGATACAGATATCCCGAACTTCGCCGTCAATGTTGTTGGCGGGATCATAGATTTTTCCGTTCACAATACGAAGTGCTGAGGACATTTAAAAACCCTTAATAGTTATTATTATTAACAAACCATACTGATGGCACTCGATGGAATCTTCGTCTTAATATTGCGCTCTTTTCAATTCACGTATCCGCTTGACCAACGGTTTTAAAATGTCCAGATCGCTGGGGAAAGGTGATTCAAAGGCAGGCCTCAGGGGAATGGGGATATCATCCATCCGATAGACGGTGCCGGGTGTGTTGATTCCGTAACAGGCCGTGGTAAAGGCAACGCGTGCCGCTTGACTGGTCGGCGTGGGCTTGGGATCAAATGAGATCATCGGGATCTTTTTCATGTGGTCAATCGCCGGCTTGGCAAAGTTCGCCATCGGGTCACTGGCAATAATGCAAGCGGCGTCCGCTTCACCTCGACACATAATGTCGGTGGTGGTAAATTCCCCGGGTTCGTGCCGAGGATAACCGCGATTGAAATTGATCCCGAATGGATAGCCCGTTTGCCACGACATCACGGTATCGGCACCAGTGACATTACCATGGCCCCGAGCCGGTTTGACCACGAAGTGGGTGTGCTCGTTCAAATCGGTAGCCAACATGTGAAGAGCACTGGCGTTGTAATGACGGCCTCGAGTCATGGTCAGTCCCATCCCAAAAAAGAGGATGCCGTAATTACAGGACATCAGGCGACTGGCCAGATTTTCGATCACGTCAATCGGCACACCCGTTTGTTCTTCGAAGGCGGGATTCAGCTTCCCTCCCCTGACAAGAATTCTCAACCCCCACAACAGCTCGAAATCACTGCCCGGTTTCACCTGAACAAATACGTCAGCAATATTCGTAGTCGTGGTTGAACGCACATCGACATTGATGACCGTACGATCTTTCCTGCCATTGGGAATGTACATACCCTTCGGGTTAACTGCATAATGAGTCGACAGCCGAGGATGACAGTCCGATGGGTTGCAACCCCAGTAGACAATCATATCCGCACGATTTTTGACCTCGCCCAAGGTTGTCGTCGGTTCGCCAACGCCTTGAAGTCCCATACCGGTTGGGCCATGACAAACGGACGAAGTACTATCGACGTTCGCGGACAGCAGATCGGCCATTTTCACCGTCTCTCTCTGCGCTTCGCTGGTGGAATTGCTCATGCCGTAGATAACCGGAAAACGGGCATTGACCAGAATCTTCGCCGCCTCATCGATCGCTTCGTCAAGGCTAACCTCTTTACCCTCGATCATCGCTACTGGCCGACTCTCGTCGACAGAGTGCTCGGCAAACCAAGCTTTGCCCAAGACACAGGCGTTCTTGGCTTTGGTGATCCGTTTTTGATCGAGATCCACCGTCAGTTCCATATCGTCACAAACACAGCCACAGAAGGTACAAGTGGCATTTTTTACGACTCTGATGTTCGGTTCTGCAGCAACGCTACTATCCATCACTTTCCTCCTGGGCCAAGGGCCCTTCGATTTCAACGATCAAATGTTTCGAATCCGGCATCCCTGTACCCGCTGTGTCTCCATCTGTCATTAATGCAGAGCTGATCGGGCCGTAGGGCAGAAAAATAATGCCCGTTGCGGTGTCCTGGACCTTTTTACCCTCTTTTCGTGGCTTGCAGGAAACAATGACTTCCTCTGTACCTGCACGCAACCGCACCCGATCACCAGTCTTCAGTCCAAGACGATCCATATCTTCCTGTTTGATTTCAACGGTTGATGTCTCTTTCTTATAGGCATCTTTGAGTTTCCCTTGATTCAGGGCTACACCTTGTTTTGCGGTTCGCATGGGAACCAGAAGCATGGTTTCTGTCATTGTTTTGAATTAATTCTGCGGCCGTCCATTTAAAGATAGATTAGGGTCAATTATCTACAACAGCAGCAAGTTCGCTAACTTGCACACATTGAACCACGAATAAACGCTGGCAGAGCGCGACGACACATTTCTCTCCAAAGAACCATTGGAGCGTCAAAAAACTCAGCCGGCTGCCCGATCCAACAATTCAAACTTACCTTTTTTCCCGTTCCAATCATCTGCATCAGGAAGAGGGTCTTGCTGATCCGTAATGACCGGCCAAATTAGAGAGAGTTCGGCGTTCAGTTCAATGAAATGATGCTGATCTTCCGGCAAATCGGCTTCGTCAAACACCGCATCTGCAGGACACGGGTCTACGCACAGTGCGCAATCAATGCATTCATCAGGATCGATGACCAAGGTGTTGGGCCCTTCGTGAAAGCAATCCACCGGACACGGATCTACGCAATCCGTAAATTTACAATTAATGCAATCTTCACCAATAACAAAAGTCATGACAGTTTTCCTATTCGTTGGACATTAGCTTAATTACTTAGTGCCTCCCGAAGGAGAGAATTTC
>JANXGZ010000029.1 GCA_024958995.1 Methylococcales bacterium
GCCGGGTCCCGATTACGTGGACCGTGTTGTCGCGGGAAAAAATCGTACCACGGCAGTTCTACGAAATATGCAGTCCATGTTTAACCATGGACGCCTGGCGAATACAGGTTACCTTTCGATTCTTCCGGTTGATCAGGGCGTCGAACACAGCGGCGGTGCCTCATTCGCACCGAATCCACTTTACTTCGATCCAGAGAATATCGTAAAGCTGGCGATCGAGGGGGGCTGCAATGCCGTGGCATCTACTCTCGGTGTTCTGAGCTCTGTTTGTCGGAAATATGCGCACAAGATCCCGTTCATTCTGAAGATCAATCACAACGAACTGCTGACCTATCCTGAAAAGTACGACCAGACCTTGTTTGCCAATGTTGAGCAGGCCTTCGAAATGGGCGCAGTGGCGGTTGGCGCGACCATTTACTACGGATCAGACGAATCACGTCGGCAGATCGAGGAAGTCAGTGCTGCCTTTGCCCGGGCAAAAGAGCTTGGAATGGTCACCATTCTCTGGGCATACCTTCGCAACCCGGGCTTTAAAAAGGATGGGATTGACTACCATGCCGCGGCCGATCTGACGGGACAGGCCAACCATCTGGCCGCAACCATCGACGCCGATATCGTGAAACAGAAAATGGCCGAGAACAACGGCGGATTCACCGCCATCAATTTCGGCAAGTCCCATCGGGACATGTATGGGCCGTTGTGCGGTGAACACCCCATCGATCTGGTACGTTACCAGGTTGCTAATTGTTACATGGGGCGGGCGGGACTCATTAACTCCGGCGGAGCGTCTTCCGGAAGTGGCGATGTTGCCGAAGCCGTTCGTACCGCGGTGATCAACAAGCGGGCCGGAGGAATGGGGCTGATTTCCGGCAGGAAAGCTTTTCAGAAATCCATGGTCGAAGGCATTATTCTGCTGAACGCGATCCAGGAGGTTTACCTTTCGAAGGAGGTTTCCATCGCCTGAGGAGCTTTTTTAACCGGCCGCGTTTCTGGTGTTAGGGTAGGGGTATACGCACACCGCGCTGAGGTTCTGGCCTCAACGGTCAAGAAATGACCCGCGGGTTGTCGGTTACAATACCTGGTAGAAAACATCCAAAAATCGCGCCCACGCATGGCATGAGCAGATTTCATGATGTTTCCTAAAGCCCATATATTACGTAGCCTTTAAGCATTACTAAATGGATTTGCCACTTCCCCAGAAAAAGCTGCTCCGGCTTCTGAGCAGTGATACTTTCTGTTCAGGAAGCTTTCTTGCGGGTCGGTTGAGCATCAGTCGTACCGCGGTCTGGAACCACATCGGCAGTCTGAGGGCGATGGGGATTGATATTGACGCGGTTTCCGGGCGTGGCTACCGGCTTTCAGCGTCCCTGGAGCTGCTTGAAAAGACCCGCATTCGGTCGGGGTTGATGCGTGGTGTTGACGAATGCATTGGCACTTTTCGTATCCACGACCAGATCGGGTCGACCAACGATTTTCTGAAGGGTCCGCTGGAGCGATGCGATGCAGCCGGGCTGGTTTGCCTGGCGGAAGCACAGACCGCTGGGAAAGGGCGTAGCGGGAAAACATGGATTTCTCCGTTTGGTAAAAACATTTACCTGTCCCTTGGCTGGAAATATTCTTCTGGTCCATCCAGGGTGTCGGGACTGAGCCTGGCCATCGGGGTTGCAGTGTTGCGGGTGCTGGCAGCGGCTGGCATACCTGAGCTGGGACTGAAATGGCCGAATGATCTTTACTGGAGGGGCCGAAAACTCGGAGGGATCCTGGTTGAATTGTCAGGCGACATGCATGGTCCTTGCTACGTGGTGGCAGGTTTGGGGCTGAATTACCGGATGAGCTCGGAGCAGGGTGCGGCGATCGATCAGCCATGGGTGGACCTGGGTTGCATTGTCGATGCAGCCACACCGGGCCGCAACGACCTGGTCGCTGCACTTTTGAATGAACTGGTTCCGGTGATCGGCGAATTCGACGAGACGGGGCTGTTTCCGTTCCTTGAGGAATGGCGCGCTGCAGACTGCATGCGGGGTGAGAAAGTGGTCCTCCGCTTTGGTTCGCGAGAGGTCTACGGAACGGTTGCCGGGATTAGCGACGAAGGTTTGATCGAGTTGTATACCCCTGACGGCAAGCTGCAAAGGTTTGCATCTGGTGAAGTCAGTTTCCACTACCAACGGTAGCCGTCACAGATGAAGTCACCCCTGTGATTCCACGACTGAGGATCAATGTCCATGTTTTCCCTGCTGGTTGATATCGGAAATTCCAGGCTGAAATGGGCCACCAGCCGTCAAAATCTGTTTTCGGTGGGAAACCCGGTTGGTAATGT
>JANXGZ010000299.1 GCA_024958995.1 Methylococcales bacterium
TCCTGGACGACATCGATCCAAACCGTTTCGCAATGTTCAAGAATCTTCTTTAGTGATTGCTCAGGCCCCATCTTGTCGATGCAGCCATCGATTGTTTCTTCGATTTCTTTCATCCGCGTAACTAGGTTGCGAAATTCGAGTTGTTCAATCGTCTGCCGGTTGGCTAGTTTCTCGATCGTTTTCTTGAGAATGTCGAAGTCATCGATCCCGTCGGAACCGGAACAACAGGTCATGAATACGATCGGCTCCTCGAATCCAGCATTGGACAACTGGCTGGAAAATGCCGACAGTTGGGACGAGTCCGCCTTGTCGCCGTGATTCATGACGAAGATCCAGGCGTGGGTGCCACCCTCAGACAGTAGCATCCGCCAGCCTTTTTCATCGTGGTATCGCTCCGGACTGACCACGTAGAGGAGCACATCGATGTGCGGTAGCCATTCCAGAACGATGTCCCGGTTGGCAGTCTCGATACTGTCCATATCGGGCATGTCTAACCACAGGATGTCTTTCATCTGTTCATTCCTGTGCCGCTCCATGCGGATTCCAGCAACCGGAAAATGTTGCGATAGTTGTTCAACATCCAGTTGATGGTACAGGTAGATAGATACTTCCCTCGATGTTGGCCGCAGGACCCCAGTACGGGCAATCTCGTATCCGGCCAGACGGTTTAGTAAGGTGCTCTTGCCGACCCCGGTTCCGCCGAAAAATGCAACCACTAAGGGTCGGTCGCTGCTGCTTCGGAAAAGGCTCTGCGGCGTCCGGCATTCCAAGCGTTCCAGGGAAGTAACATGGCGTGCTGCCAGCCACCCAACCTCTGTGCAATCCTCGGCCCACGATCTGGCTGTGCGAAGGGTTTTCTCGATATTCTGCTCCACTTCAGAGATGCCTCAGGCTTTCCCGTGCTTGGACTAGTGTCTCTGCCGGTATGTTAAATCGGGTTTGGTCGGACATGCCTGTCGGGAGGTTTTCCAATGGTTTTTTTAGTGACTTGCCAAATACATCCGATGCGACCGCTTTTGACTGCATCTGCTTCAGTTCGGCTTCGATCTTCCGCATGTAATGACCGAGGGCGCTTTCAGTCAGGTAGGACGTCATCGAAAGCACGGCCGGCGTAATAACGAAATCATGGACACCGATACCGCCGGTTTTGAGTGCGATGGCAACGGCCGCTGCATCGGTCGTGATGCGCGTGGCGCGGAGACCGGTGAGCGTGGCAGGTTGTTGTTCAAGTTTGTTGTACAAACGATGGGCAACTTCTTCGACACAGGGTTGGAAATCCTTTTGGTACTCTTCGACAGATGCCTGGTAATTTTCCGATAGTAAGGGTTTACGGCTTTCGAAGGTTTTGTAGAGTTCATTCCACCAGTACTCGTAATGGCCGTTTTCTGCCCTCATCGAGATGATCGCGTTGGAGACCTGTGTCACGTAATGTTCGTAAATACGTTCGAGTACCCTGGATTCGTGGCTTTCGCTGAACTGATTCTTTTTATTACCGGGTGAATTCTGGCTGGAACTAAAAATATGACGGATCGGCCAGGTTAGCAAATTGCGGGTTTTGGCAAGTAGCGGAGCGATGCCTGGGATTTCCAGCAAGGTCAGCAATTCGGCTAGGGCCCGTTTCAGTGTCTCGAAATGCTGCGGGTGGTCCAGGTAATAACGCTGGTACAGTTCGGTTGAACTATTCGTTGCATTATCGATGATTTTTTTCCATGCTTCGGCCTGGGCCTGTTCCTTCCGAAGTGGTTCCGTCCAGTTTTCCCAATAGCGATTCAACAGGGCAGAGCTGGTTTCCCGGTGAGTTGCCCGGTTACTGGTTGTTCTGTACTGCTGAAGGAAACCGAAAAGCCGGTCTGACTCCTCGGGCATGTGTTCCTGGTGCAGGCCATCTGTATGAAAGGGAAACGGCACGACCGAAGGGACGGCATCAGATCTTGTTTCCTGCCATTTGTCGCGGAATGAGCGGGTGATTAGTTCCGCCGTGTCGGCCTGAACCTTGTTGAGTACGACCAGAGTGGGCTGATTGAGTGGTTCGATGAGGGACAGCATTTGCCAGACAGACTGGTCAGCGTACTTGTCCTTGCTGACCACTAGAACGATGACGTCGGCCAGTGCAATGGTTCTCAGTAGGCTGTGGAAATAATGCTGTGAACCGATGGAGTCGAAATCAGGGGTATCCCAGATAACCGCGTTGCCTGTTTGGGAATTCGGTATCGGATCGATATCCTGTATGGAAAAGGCAGCATTTGGTTCCGTCGGAGTCTGACCGCGTGGGACTTGTAGGTAGCCGTGGAAAAAAGCGGTAATGGCCTGGCGGTCCGATTCACTGATCTGCGGTCCGAATCCTTGCGGGAACATCGTGAAACCTGCTAGCGGGCTGACGCCAGCATATTCTTGATTCAAAAGCAGGTTGACGACCGAACTCTTGCCTGACTGGGTGGGGCCAATCACCGCGGTTTGCAAGGGCAGAGCAGGGGCCTGTTTCAGGCAGGACTGCCTTTCCAGAAAGGCTTCTGCCAGTTCCAGAGAACCCAGTTGGCTGCGTGCTCCGGCCCGGATTTCCTCGGGAACCCGAGGTTCATTGGCAATGGCCAGGTAGCGCCGCTTCAGCAGACGCAAAAAATCCAGCATGGATAGGCGGGATCCGGAATTCCTTAGTATATAATTAGAGCTTACTTTATACGTGAAGCGGACGGAGAACAACGAACATGAACAAGAATCTGAAATTGTTGGTGCTGATTTTGGCTGTGTTGCTGAGTGCTTGCGGACAAAGCGACAAGATCAACGCCCGGTCAGACCGTAGCATGTATCGTTCGATGAGCGGTATTCAGCGTAACCTGCCTGCACAGCAAAAGGTCGAATTTCAGGTTTCGTTCTGGTCGCTCAAGCAGTTCGCTGAAAACGAGGCTGAATTCCGGGATCAGATTCATCGGAAAACCGTTCCGGAAATCATTGAGCTAGGCAAGGAGAATTTTGCCGCGCAGTCTGCCAAGGGCAATGCCAAGTTCATCAAATACGCGACTTGGGACGAAATGATCGCGGAACTGGTTGAGGAACGCAAAAGAACCGAATTGCGCGCTGGCCGTAGAGATCCGCGGGACGAAGGCAACAAGATCCACAAGATGTAACCTGTACCCTTTACCTTAAGTTTCTGTTTTAATCCTGGGGCGGTGCTTTTGCAGATGACGTTTGGTTGACCGCGGATACTCCAAGTGTTGATTTGGAGTAGCTAAAGTGATCACAGAAAGCCTATCCGCGGACACGATCATGGTGGTAGAACCCGACCGGGGGATTTATGCCCATAAAAACTTGCAGAGTTAATGGGGAAGCTATAAGAGGGGTAATTTCTTCAAGCAACAGTCTCAGATAACCCCGATAAATTATGCTGAACTCTCTAGTCAGTGATTAAGAATCCCCCGGTTGTGCGCGATTTCGTGAGGGATATTTTAGGCTTGTTTTAATCGTATGGTAGGCCTTGGTCTACGGTCGAAATCAGCTCTGCCTTCTCTTGTGGGCTGTTCCATCCTGGTCCCTGTGTTATACCTTCGCACTGAAAAGATGCGCCCGGAATCCGTAACCGACGCGTGGCGGGAAGGGGCTACGACAACTGGTTGGTTTTTCTTTATGGCATCGGAATTGCTTACGGGGTACAGGTCAGTGGAAGTCGGCAAGCCGTCAATTTTAAAACTACATAGAAAAGCAAAGTGAAACACACAAATTATCAGCCATCTCAGTCCGATCAAGACCTTGGGGTTTTGTCGAATCTTCGCTACGACATCCCGGCCGGCGTGGGGGTGTTCTTGGTGGCAGTCCCGCTTTGCTTGGGCATTGCGATGGCGTCTGGGGCGCCGTTATTTTCGGGGCTAATCGCCGGCATTATCGGGGGTATCGTCGTTCCTCTCGTGAGCCGTTCTGCCCTGGGGGTAAGTGGCCCGGCCGCGGGTCTTACGGTCATCGTGTTGGTGGCTATTCAGGATCTTGGTTTTGAGGCTTTTCTACTGGCCTTGGTGGTGGCCGGAATTTTTCAGGCCGCTATGGGTTTCTTCAAAGCTGGTGTCATCGCCTATTTTTTCCCCTCATCAGTGATTAACGGTATGTTGTCCGGTATCGGCATTATCATCTTTCTCAAGCAGATTCCTCATGCCTTGGGATACGATCGGGACTACGAGGGCGATATGTCCTTTTTTCAGGGTGATGACTACAACACCTTCTCCGAATTGTCCCACATGTTGGGCTATATCACGCCCGGCGCGGTAATTGTCTCGGCTGTATCGCTTGCCGTCCTTTTACTGTGGGAAAAGCCTTCGATGAAAAAGCTGCGGATTTTCCAGTTATTGCCGGGATCACTGATTGTGGTGATGGCTGGTGTACTGCTTAGTCAGATGTTCTATGCATTTTATCCGGGGCTTGTGCTTGAGTCAGAGCACCTGGTCAGTATTCCTATTTTTAAAAACGGTGCAGATCTGCTTAACCAGTTCATCTTTCCCGATTTTTCCCAGATTACCAATCCACAGATTTATGCGACCGCATTGACCTTGGCAGTCGTTGCCAGCCTCGAAACATTGCTCTGCGTGGAAGCCACCGACAAACTCGATTCCGAGATGAGGGTGACACCCACCAACCGCGAACTGGTCGCTCAAGGGTTGGCCAACAGCGTATCAGGCCTGATCG
Source organism: Methylococcales bacterium (assembly GCA_024958995.1). Taxonomy (GTDB): domain Bacteria; phylum Pseudomonadota; class Gammaproteobacteria; order Methylococcales; family UBA1147; genus UBA1147. The sequence goes on from JANXGZ010000299.1 coordinate 4,669, forward strand.
GCGGGCTACCAGTCACCCAGGTAATCGTGCGCAGTTCCGCCAATATCCAGGCCGGCGCCAAAACCAAAGCTGCCGCGTTTGTCCACGGTCTGTTGTTGCTCATTACGGTCCTGTTGATCCCTATGTTGCTCAATCTGATTCCGCTAGCTAGCCTGGCGGCCATTCTGTTTGTTGTCGGCTACAAACTGGCCAAGCCCGAACTGTTTAAAAAAATGTATCAAACGGGCATGTACCATTTCGTTCCATACATTGCCACCGTTCTCGGACTGGTTCTCACCGACCTTCTGATGGGCATCAGCATCGGCTTGGTGATTGCACTGGTGTGCATACTGCTGGAGAACTACAAAAATACCGGTTATTGCCGTGAGGAAGATGAAAACAAAACAATTATCGTCCGCCTGTCGGAACATGTTTCCTTCCTGAATAAGGCGAACATTTTACAGGCACTGAATGATTTGCCGGATAATTCCGAAGTCGTTATTGACGCATCGAACTCAAGATATATCGATTACGATGTCTACGAGATCATCATCAATTTCAAGGTAGAGGCAAAACGCAAGGGGATCCGGTTGAAGATCGTCAATCTCGACGGATGGGGAAATCTGGAGAACGAAAAGTTAGCTTGAGCAAGTGTTGGCCCCCGCCGCAGCGCTGGAAACTCGGCAAGAGAGCGATTCGGAAAAGCCAAGCCTGGGCAGGAAAGGCGCCTTGGGATGAAAGAAGGAGCGACAACGCCTGTGTTTTGGTAATACCGGCAGGGTCCATTGTAGGGGTTCTAATCTAAATTCATCGAATTGCGAGCTAGCTGCAATCTTCCATCTGCGGATGCTGGCGGATATGGGCCACCGCTCCGGTGCCACCTCCAATTCAAGCATTGTGGTTCGCTGTACCTCCTGAAAAGCCAATGACAAGGCCGAGGGTTCAATGGATGACCGGGTATCGACTGCGTAGTGAGTCGGCTCTGAGTGTCGTAAAGCCAATCCGAATTCCTTGTGTTCAGGCTCCCACCAGCCCGAAGATCCCGATTACAGGCAAGCTTTGTGTTGGGAACCCTGCGTTCGCAAAACAGAACACCCCGCGAACACTTTTCGACCATGTACAAGTTCTGATTCGCCTACGATCAGGCGAACCCGGAACTTGTTGTATTGGCGATCATTCGCCCTTTCTGACAAAAGGTGCAATAAAGGCGATAATGAGAATCGTTTGCATTAAGAGTCCGTCGTGTAATAAAATGACCGCCTTTTTGGGTATTTCACCATAATCTATCGGGAGCAAACGTGAATCCATTGTTTTCAGGGGTACTTGGCAGCGCGGTACTTGCGCTGTTTTTATCCGGTCATACCGTCGGCCATGCTGCGGAAAAACCGCACGATATCGATCAACTGTGGCAGATCATTCAGCAGCAGCAGCAGCAGATCGATGCCTTGAACAGAAAACTGGACGCTCAGGCGGAGCAGATCGCGGTGTCTAACCAGAGTCCAGCGACTCCCGCACGGGGCAGGAAGCAGGATTCAGGGCTGGAGTTCCCTGATATCAAGGAGGTTGCCCGCAAGACCAATATCCTAGGGCAGGAAGTGGAGAAACTGCGTACCGCGTTGGTGATTCCGGAGGAAAAAGCCTTGAAGAGTGCATACGGACTGGGACCTGCGGCGTCCAAGATTTACCAGACCGACAAGGGCCTTTCGATTGGCGGATACGGGGAAGCCTATTACAGGAATTACGTTACGGACAACGCCAGTTCCTCGGATACGGCTGATATGTACCGACAGGTTATTTATCTTGGTTATCGGTTCAACGACAATATTCTCTTTAATAGCGAACTGGAGTTTGAACACGGGTCGACCGGTTCAAGCGGAACGGCATCCGTCGAATTTGCAAACGTGGATTTTCTGCTCGACCCGCGCCTAAATGTACGCGCTGGAATGGTATTGAGCCCCATGGGTTTCATCAACCAGATTCACGAGCCCAATACGTTCTTTGGCAATATCCGGCCCAAGGTGGAGCAAACGATCATTCCTTCTACCTGGCGTGAAATGGGGGTTGGTTTGTTTGGGCAACTATCGCCCGGCCTGACCTACACGACCTATGTCATGAACGGATTGAATGCAGCAAACTTTAGTGCGTCTGGCATTCGCAGCGGACGGCAGAACGGGAGTAAGGTGAAGGCGGAGGACCTAGCCTGGGTCGGTCGTCTTGATTATACGTTCCCATCCCATCAAGGGTTGTCTCTTGGTGCTTCGGTTTACCTCGGGGATTCCGGGCAAAACCAAACCTTTTCAGGAACCAGGGCTGATGTGTTTACTCAACTCTATGAGGGGCATGTCCAATGGAGATACCGTGGCTTGGAGTTCAGGGCATTAGGGGCCTACGGCCATATTGATGATGCTGGAGTCCTGAGTGCGGCAAAGGGGGAGACCGTTGGTGAATCGAATTACGGATGGTATACAGAGCTTGGTTATAATATATTGCCCCTGATTCTCAAGGATACAGGACAATACCTTGCGCCATTTGTTCGTTATGAGCATTACGACAGTATCGCAAAAGCGCCCGCAGGTTATTCGGATGACCTTTCCAAGGACCAGGAAATTTATCAGATTGGTCTTCAGTACAAGCCGATACCGAATGTTGTGGTTAAAGCGGATTATCGGAATTTCACAGCTGAACAAGGCAGCGTGGCCGATGAGTTCAATCTAGGTCTGGGCTATGTATTCTAGATTGACTGCCCCTATCTTCTGGATTCCAAGGCTTGATTCAATCCGCACGACCAACGGCTGAAACATGTATTTTCCGAGAACCGTCGTCGGTTGGTGCATCCTGACGTTGTTATTTGGAGCTAGCCCAGAAGGCTTCGGCAAGGTTTATTACAGTAAAAGAGAAGCGATGGAACTTGCTTTTGGCGACGCCTCCCAAACCGAGATGATGTCGCTGTTCCTGACGGAGCAGCAGGTCGGGCAGGTTGAGAAAACGGCGCGGGTAAACCTGGAGTCTGCGTTGTTTACATTTTACCAGGGAACGCGGAGCGGGAAGGTTCTGGGTTACGCAGCCATTGAAAGTCACACGGTCAGGACCAAGCCCGAAACCCTGTTGATCGTTCTGTCCCCGGAGGGTGAACTCCGACAGATCGAGGTGCTGGCGTTTCAGGAACCTCCCGAATACCAGCCAAGTGGCTTGTGGTTCGCTCAGTTTTACCGTAAGGCTCTTGCCCAACTGGATTTCAATGCCGAGGTTCAGGGTATCACGGGTGCGACGTTGAGTGCGCAAAGCGCCCTAAACAGCGTCCGCAAGGTTTTGGCAATCTATAACATCGTCGTTAAAGGGAACTAAACATGCGTTACTTCGTGACCGGCGAACAGCAAAGGCAACTGCTGTTGAATGCCCTGATCTTGATGTTCCTGGGTTACATCGCCCTGCTATGGCTGACTAACGGAATGATGTATTTCCACAAGATGGGGTTGACCCCGGAGTCGGTGATTACCTACTACCTTGGCTCCGAGGAAAACTTTACCCAGCCTCGCAGTTATCAGGGGTTGCTCGAAGTTGCGCATTTCCACCTTTTCGCGATGGGAATTCTGGTGCTGACCCTGACCCACCTGATGCTGATGACTCGACTACCGGTGGCGCTGAAAATATGGCTTAGTGGCTTGACCTACGTGTCCGCGGTTGCCAACGAAGCTGCCGGTTGGCTGGTTCGCTTTGTCCACCCGGACTTTGCCTATTTCAAGATTGGCTCGTTCCTGACGCTGGAACTGACGCTGTTTGTACTGATGATCGCGGTGGGTGGCTCGTTACTCAAGGCCCGCCATTTCATAGGCAAAGAAAAGAAGCCTCGCGACATCGGTCGTTCAAAAGAGATCCCGGAGTTTTATCCCGGCGATTGAATATTTAATTCTGATTTTGTGCTGGATAGGTCAACTGGGTAGGCCTGAAAG
>JANXGZ010000325.1 GCA_024958995.1 Methylococcales bacterium
CTCTACCAATTCGGGCGTGCAACGCTCGTCGGCATCGAGGCTGAAGATCCAGGGATATTGGCAATACTCGATCGCCTGATTGCGCAGGTCACCATAGCCATTGAACGGAATCTGGACAACCCGCGCACCCAGCGCTTCGGCTATCCCGATCATGCCATCCGTACTGCCGGAATCGGCAACAATGATTTCATCGGCCCATCCCAGGCTTCGAACAGCGGCGACGATTTTTTCAGCCTCGTTATAGGCGATGATGTAGGCAGAGACCCGGTTTTGGCTGGACATCGTTAATCAGAAATCGGTTAAGAAATCCCACATTATCATTGATCCGATATCTACCAACAAGGTCATTCTCTATGTCTGAAAGTTATCGAGTGCTAGCGCCCAATGGCTGTATGGCGCTCCCGGTATAACCGGTCTCCCATTCATCATCAAGCGTGCCCACAAGCCTCGATAGGGGATTTAAATGTGGGTAGAATCAGGATTACTATCCCTGCCATCAAGGTGCTTCACCCAAGTTTTCGCAACACGAACGAATAGCGTGTGCGGATGTTTTGAAACAAAACATCCGAGACCAATAATTAAGCAGCTATGGAAAAAAACATCGTCTCATTGTTCAGGTCGCTGATCCCGTCGGTGGATTTTTGTTCCCTGCGTTTCGTTGACCGCTCCGAACAAAAACTAAGCGTTCGCCAGGGCATTGTCGAACCGGTGAGCAACCGAACTAGCCGAGGGGCACAGATTACCGTGTTTCACAATGGCGGTGCAGGATACGCAGCGACTTGCGATTTCAGCCGTTCTGGCCTCACAGAAGCGATTGGCAGGGCATCGTCGTGGGCAGAAGCAACCGTTGGCAAGCTGCATTTGGAACCAACCACCCCCGAATTTCCGTCCGCCCCGTTCCCCTACGAAACTCAAATCCGAGAACCCTGGCATTCGCAAGACATTGCTGAAAAAACCGAGCGCCTCTCACAGATCAATACCGACTTGAAAATTCACGACAACATCGTCGACTGGTGGGCCGCTCTGTACCATGAACAGACCGAATCTCTTTTCATCACCGCGGAAACCGAAATTCAGCAAAAATTCGTTTCCCTAACCCCTTTTCTTGGAGCAGTTGCCAGCAACTGTCGGGAAACACAAAAGAGAACCTGGGGCAGCGAATCTGCCAGCCAGGCCGGACTCGAACACCTGGCCAGCATGGCCTTCGCGGAGCAGGCGTCAGTCACAGCCGAAGACGCACTGAAACTGCTCGATGCCCGAAACTGTCCCAAAGACTGCGCCGACCTGCTGCTAATGCCGAATCAAATGGTGCTGCAAATCCACGAAAGTATTGGTCACCCTCTTGAACTCGACCGCATTCTCGGTGACGAACGCAACTACGCGGGCGGCAGCTTCGTAACACCGAAGATGTTTGGCCACTACCGATACGGATCCGATTTACTCAATGTTACCTTCGATCCGACCCGAGAGACGCAGATCGCCTCTTACAGTTTCGATGACGAAGGAACAGTCAGCGAAAGAACATTCCTAATCCGCAACGGGATTCTCGAACGTCCGATTGGCGGCTATACGTCCCAGCAAAGAGTCGGGTTGCCGGGCGTTGCCGCGAGCCGTGCCTGTGACTGGAACCGGGCACCGATTGATCGCATGGCGAACATCAACCTGGAACCGGGAAACAGTTCTTTCACAAGCATGGTTGAATCTGTCGAGAAGGGGATCCTGATGGAGAGCAACCGGTCATGGTCCATTGACGACAGCCGCAATAAGTTCCAGTTTGGCTGCGAAATCGGCTGGGTCATCCACGATGGACAAATCCGGGAGATGATCAAAAATCCCAACTACAGGGGGATCTCTAGCGATTTCTGGAGAACCCTGACCGCCGTTGGAGACGCTTCGACACTCGAAACCCTCTCGGTACCCACCTGTGGAAAGGGAGAACCGAATCAGGCCGTGCAGGTCGGCCATGCGGCGCCCCCATGCCTTTTCGGTAATATCGACATCTTCGGAAGCAACGAATGATGGATCCCCGAGAAACATTTTTTGCTACATTCGAAGGCCTGGAAAACGCGCTCGCCGCGGATGAAATCCTGCTCTGCAATTTTCTCGGCGAACAATCCGATTTTATTCGCTTGAACAACAATGCGGTGGTCCAGGCCGGACACGTTCGTCAGCTCGAGCTTGAATTCAGGCTGATCCGGGACCATCGCAGTGCCAACGCGATAGCCACTGTCAGTGGCATGACTGATCAGGATATCCAGCAGTGTCAGACAGTTCTGGAGTCACTACGCCGGCAAACCAAAACGATTCCGGAAGACCCCTACCTTTCGTTCAACCGGAATGTTGAAAACACCGACACCACCGATGACAATCGACTTTTACCGCCGGCACAGGTCATCGAGGGCATTGTTTCAGAGTCGCAGGGACTGGACCTGGTTGGTCTATACGCAGCAGGAAGAGTTTACCGGGGGTTTGCCAATTCGTTGGGCCAAAGAAACTGGTACGCTCGCTCAAGCTTCAATTTCGACTGGAGCTGCTATCGTGAAGCCAACAAGGCCGTCAAGAATCGTTACGCCGGGTTTTGCTGGGAACAAGACGATTTTTCGTCCAGGACCCGTACCGCACGCCAGACCCTGCAACTGCTCGCAAAACCCCAGAAAACGATTCCCCCAGGCCAATATCGGGTCTTTCTGGCAGCCGAAGCAGTGCAGGAAATCCTGGGGACCGTTTCCTGGCAGGGCTTCGGCGCGAAAAACCTGCATACCCGTCAGAGTCCGCTTTTAAGACTGATCGAAAAAACCGAATCCCTGAGCCCAAGCATATCGATCTGTCAGAACAACCGGGATGGCATGGCCCCCGACTTCACCAGCAGCGGGTTTCTGAAACCTCCTTTGGTCGGCCTGATCAAGAACGGCCAGCATGCAGGATCCCTGGTAAATGCGCGCAGCGCCATGGAGTTCGGCTTACAAGTCAACGCAGAAAGTGAATTCCCGGATTCCCTTGAACTGGGAAGCGGCAGCCTGGCTACGGCCGATGTCCTCGAAACACTGGATACCGGGCTTTATATCAGCAATCTCTGGTATACCAACTACTCCGACCCGAACGATTGCCGGATCACCGGCATGACACGCTTTGCCTGCTTCATGGTCGAAAACGGCAAGATCGTATTTCCGATCAGTCCCATGCGATTCGACGAAAGCCTGTACCGTATGTTCGGGGAGAATCTGGTGGCCATTACCGGCGAGCAGCAGTGGATCCTTTCAAACGATACTTATTACCGACGTTCGGTTTCCAGCGCTCGGATGCCGGGGCTTTTAATCGACCGTTTCAGCCTTACCTTGTGAATTCCGAAACTAACCCTAGCCGCAGCATCTCTTGGCTTTCTTTCCGCTACCGCAAGGACATGGCGCATTGCGACCAAGGTTGGTCTGGGCACCAACCTTTGCAATCGATTTGACCGCACCATCGAGGTAGTACCATCGATTGTCGACCTTGAGGAAACGGCTGATTTCCCTCATCACGTGTTGTTCACCGTTGCGGTCGTAAAAAGCCCTGAATTCCACGACTCCCTTTCGATCCGCCTTTCCGCCCTTTTTCAGGCTGGCAATTTCAAGCCGAGTCCATGTCACATCTTCCTTGGACAGATCAATATCCGCAGGCCGCGTCGACCGGTCCCAGGTTTTGGTCAAGTAGGCAATATCCCGCCGGGCGTAGGCCGAAAAGCGGGAACGCATCAATTGTTCCGCAGTTTTTGCCTGGCTGGCCCCCGAATGAAGCAGTTCGCAACAGTCTCCGTAAATCGAGCCTGAACCACAGAGGCATTGTTTTTCTGAA
>JANXGZ010000231.1 GCA_024958995.1 Methylococcales bacterium
ACACACCCTGATCAATCACGACATCACCGTCCTGGTTGGTTGTTCTGAACAGGGCTTCACTACCATTCACCCACATCGACACGGTCAGGGTGTCACCTGGGATAACAGGCTTCGAGAATCGTGCATTCATGGATTTGAATCGACCCGCATCGCCATCACAAAGCGCATTCAGTAATCCACGACCGGTAAACCCGTATGTACAGAGCCCATGCAGAATCGGTTTTTCAAACCCTCCCATAGCTGAAAAAGAAGGATCTGAATGCAACGGGTTCCGATCACCGGACAACCGGTAAGTCAACGCCTGGTCTTCTCGTGTTGTATAGCTCACCTGTTGGTCCGGAGTACGATCCGGAAACTGGATTTTTTCTGAAGGTCCCCGGTCACCGCCCCAGCCTCCTTCGCCTCGACAAAAAAGCGATGTCCGGGTTCTAAGCAGGACTTCTCCCGTCGCAACATTTTTAGACTCAGAGGTAAACTCGAGAACAGCCGCACTTCCTTTATCGTAGATGGCCGTACACTCGCCAACACTTTCGATCTCACCCTCTGCGGGAATTTCACTCAGCAGCTCAATGCCTTGCTCACCATGTACCATCAACGCAGGATTGAACGAGCCCACTTCCCGCATCGGTATCCCGCCACCACCAACAATCACCGCAAAGGTGGGAAATACCTTTTGGTCGATGTCCTTCGTGTTCTCTGTCGTATATTGCAACTCGTCTGTACCTGCCCCAATGCCGACGGCATACAACAGGGCATCTTTTGATGTCCAGCTTCTTTGTGATGGCTGACCCTTTACACCAACAGCTTCAGGATTGATTGGCATGGTAACTCCTCATTTTTCCAAGAACTTGTTAAACACTTGAGCGATAATACACCAATCTTAATGACCCAGGGTTGAGTCATGGAAATTTATGAGGCAATGCGCACGACCTTCGCTGCAACGATAGGCATCGGCAAACCGGTCGAACAACTGATAAAACCGAAACGAAACCCCAGAGAGGGTTGCACCTGGGTAGACACTTTCGCGGGAGCCCGGTTTGGCGGATAACTCACAGAACGACCGGGAAGAAGTAGTAGTCTGCGCGCTTTACCATTTTGTTAGTATTGATGATTACGAGGCGCTCCAACAATCGCTGCTGAGCCTGCTGAAAGGCAATGGCGTTAAGGGAACACTGCTGGTCGCTGCAGAAGGAATCAACGGCACAGTCGCGGGCACTTCGGAAGGTATAAAGGGCCTGCAGGCTTTCCTCGCGAGCGATGGCCGGTTCGACGGCATCGCCTATAAGTTATCTACCGCCGAGGAAATGCCATTCCCACGTACCCGGGTGAAACTCAAGAAAGAAATCGTCACGATGGGTATAACCGATATCGACCCCCGACAGATCGTGGGTACCTACGTAAAAGCAAAGGAATGGAACGAACTGATATCAGATCCCGAAGTCACGGTGATCGACACCCGAAACGAATACGAGGTGCTGATCGGCACGTTCGAGAACGCTTTAAACCCACACACAGAGTCATTCCGGGAATTCCCCGGATTCGCGGAATCCGAATTGAATCCCAACAGGCATAAGAAGATCGCCATGTTTTGCACCGGCGGGATCAGGTGCGAAAAATCAACCGCCTTCCTGAAGTCCAGAGGGTTTGATGAGGTATATCACCTGGAAGGCGGCATCCTGAAATATCTTGAAGATGTCCCCAAGGAAGAATCACTGTGGCAAGGAGAGTGCTTTGTCTTTGATGATCGCGTCACTGTCGGCCATGATCTGAAGCCTGGCTCCTATGATCAGTGCCACGCATGCAGGATGCCGATCAGCGATACAGACAAAAAAAGTAACGCTTACGTTAGGGGCGTCAGCTGTTCACACTGTATCGATAGCAAAACAGATGCGGACCGTGCAAGGTTTCGCGAACGACAGAAGCAAATCCACCTGGCTAATGAGCGAGGTGAGGACCACATTGGAGGGGACGCCTCTTCTGCCCAGGCCCAAAGGGCAAGGCTGAAAAAGGAGGCTCGTGAGGCCCAGCGCGAAAAAGCAGAACTAGGCAAACCAGAACAGTAACCAGGCTCAGCGATACTGAACCCGGTTGTCTTTCTGTCTACCACTTGTCGTAATGGATAATGGTTGAAGGGTCAGGACGATTTGCACGCTTGAAATCAGTCCCTTTGGTGTAGGCAACAGGCAACAGGGCCACCTGCAGTACGTCATCAGGAATACCCAATAATTCTGCCGCTTCTTTTTCATAAAACAGATGCAGCGAGGTCAGGCAGGAACCCAGACCACGGGCCCGCAGCGCTAACTGAAAACTCCAGACCGCAGGAAAAATAGATCCCATCATTGCAGCAATACCCATGAGGGGCGTACCTTC
>JANXGZ010000335.1 GCA_024958995.1 Methylococcales bacterium
CCTGATCAATTCGGCCCGCGGTGACGTGGTGGACAACCAGGCCCTGATCGAAGCCCTGAAGAACCGTTCCATTGCCGGCGCCGGCCTGGATGTCTTCGAAGGCGAACCCAAACTCGATCCCGGCTTCCTTGATCTGGACAACGCGGTCCTGCTCCCTCATCTCGGCAGCGCGACCCTCGAGACCCGGATCGCCATGGGCAACCGCGTACTGGAAAACCTCGAAGCCTTCTTCAACGGTACCCCCATGGGCGATCAGATCGCCTGATTCAGCAACACCGACCATCAAGGCTGGACACAAAAAAGCCTGCCAGGACGATCCTGGCAGGCTTTTTTCGTTGATGGCAAGACTACAGCAGGTGACTGACTGCGCTTTTTTCCTGACGCAGTTCCTGATCAGACAGATCCATTCTTTCACGGCTGAAATCATTGATTTCAAGACCCTGAACAATACTGTACGCTCCGTTGCTGATGGTCACCGGGTAGGAATACATGACACCCTCTTCGATACCGTAGCTTCCATCACTCGGCACCGCCATGCTGGTCCAGTCGCCTTCCGCTGTACCATAGATCCAGTCCCGCATGTGCTCGATTGACGCATTGGCGGCGGAAGCCGCACTGGATAGCCCACGGGCCTTTATGATTGCACCACCACGCTGCTGAACCAAAGGAATGAAGTCGTCGGCGAACCAGCCCTGATCAACCAGGGACAATGCGCTGTCACCATTCACCTCGGTATGATGAATATCGGGATATTGGGTGCTCGAATGATTTCCCCAGATCGTCATTCTCCTGACATCGGCAGCCAAAACCCCGCATTTCCCGGCCAGCTGACTGATTGCCCGATTATGGTCCAGCCGGGTCAGGGCAGTGAAATTGGACGGATCCAGATCCGGCGCATTTCGCTGAGCGATCAAGGCATTGGTGTTGGCCGGATTGCCGGTAACAAGGATCTTCGCTTCCCGCTTAGCAACCTCGTTCAGGGCCTTTCCCTGTTCGGTAAAAATGGCCCCGTTCGCTTCCAACAGATCCTTCCTTTCCATCCCCGGTCCGCGCGGACGAGCACCCACCAGAAACGCGTAATCTATATCGGCGAAAGCAACCCTTGCATCGTCCGAGGCATGAATCCCATGCAGCAGGGGAAACGCGCAATCATTCAATTCCATCAATACCCCTTGTAGAACATCCATAGCCGGGGTGATTTCCAGCAAGTGAAGCACTACCGGGCGATCCTTTCCAAGCAGATCCCCGGAAGCAAGCCGGAACAACAACGAATATCCGATCTGGCCGGCGGCTCCGGTTACGGCAATGTGAGCAGGTGAAGTCATTAGTTCCTACCTTGAGTTTATTCTGATGATCGGTGGATGGCCAAACCAACTTGACCGTTTGCTTGGGCGAAACTTCGAGCATCGCCCGATCATCCGCCGACAAAAAGGGAAGATACTACCCTTATTTACCGAAATAATTCAAACAACGTCTCCAGCATACAAGATTCAAAATAAAACATGAATTGAATTACATGGTAAAATTTCGGTTTTTTGCGCTGAACCGGGTCCTAAGACCTGGATATACTCGATCTTCGAACAACATTAGGTGAATGGATAATAACCTTGATTCCAGCCATCACGGCTGGTATCGGCCCGCCAGGGAGAGTGCTTTAGAAATTTTCAAGGCAGGTGTAGAAGCGGCTGACCCCTATAACGCTGTCAAAAGTGCACTCACTATCGAAAACGGCCAGATACGATTGGGACTGGATTCAACTGGCCAGCCCGCTCGTACCGGAAACTGGAACAAGGTACGGCTAATCGCAATCGGCAAGGCAGCCTGCGCAATGGCCGACGCCGCACAGACGATCATCCCTGATCAAAGAATCGAGGGAACGGGTATAGCCGTCACCAACTACGAAAACGTCAGAGAAGTTAGCCGCTTCGAAGTTACCGGAGCAGGTCATCCCCTTCCCGACCATTCGGGTTATGAAGGTGCAAAAAAGATCGCCCGTTACGCAGCTGAAGCGAAATCCGACGAGTTGGTGCTGGTTCTGGTCAGCGGTGGCGGCTCGGCACTGGCCCCCTACCCGGCGGGTACCATAACGCTGGAGGAAAAGATCGCCACAACCCGGATACTACTGGCCTGTGGCGCCGATATCAACCAGATCAATTGCGTCCGCAAACACCTGTCCAGGCTAAAGGGGGGCGGTCTAGCACGGATCGCGGCACCCGC
>JANXGZ010000262.1 GCA_024958995.1 Methylococcales bacterium
GTTGGCGGAAGCGATTGTTAGGGACGGCGAAGGTGCAACCAAGCTATTGAGGATTACGGTGGTTGGTGCCGGGTCAGGTGAAGAAGCGCGCAGGGTCGGAAAGACGATTGCAACCTCGCCCCTGGTCAAGACGGCCTGTTTTGCATCCGACCCCAATTGGGGTCGGATCCTAGCGGCAGTGGGCCGGGCGGGGGTGGAACAACTAGATATCAAGGGCGTGTCGATCTGGCTGGATGAAGTCCTCATTGTTAGCAAGGGCGGGCTTGCTCCAGGCTACAGAGAGCAGGATGCCCAGGAAGTCATGCAGCGTGACGAAATCCCCATCCGGGTAGAGCTTGGCCGCGGAACAGGCTTCCATCACGAACTGAGCTGCGATTTGTCGTACGATTACGTTCGCATCAACGCGGATTACAGGACCTGAGCGTTCTATTCAGAGTCCATCTTGTTACGGCCCGGCTAAACCAGGGCGGAGTCGAATCGAAGGCGGGTTTTGCAGATGAATCGGATCCAGGTGGCAGTCGGAGTTGTAACGAACTCTTCCGGGCAGGTGCTGTTGTCGCGGCGGCACCAGTCCGCGCACCAGGGCGGTTTGTGGGAATTTCCCGGTGGTAAACTGGAGCCGGGTGAGCCGGTACTGACGGCACTGTTACGGGAACTCGACGAAGAACTCGGGCTCAGGGTTGAAACGGCATCCCCCTTGATCCGTATCCGGCACCAGTATCCCGATCGGTCGGTTCTTTTGCGGGTATTTCGTGTCGATGCCCATTCGGGTCGGGCCGTCGGCATGGAAGGGCAGGAAATCCGATGGGTTAATCCGGTCGACTTCGGGGATTACGAATTCCCGGAGGCGAATCGGCCGATCATTTCTGCGTTGAGACTGCCCGATGTCTTCCCTATTCTGAATGATGACGGTTCCGAACTTTTCCGCCTGGAACGCAGGTTCAGGGAATGGATGACTCGCGGTGTCAAGATCTTCCAGTTCCGAACCAGTAGACCGTGGACCGAACAGTCTATCGAATTCTTTCAGCCCCTGTTTCAAAAGGCCCACGCTGCCAGAATCGATGTCATCATCAATGGACCTCCTGGGGTTGGCGTCCGGGTCGGTGCTGCGGGGCTTCATCTGAACAGCCAACGCCTGCTGGAGGCGAAGCTACGGCCTTCAACCGGTTTTCGTTGGGTTGGCGCTTCGTGCCACAACCTGGACGAATTGCTTCATGCCCAAAACCTCGGGCTGGATTACGCCTTCCTTTCTCCGGTGTCTGCCACCCGCTCTCACCCCAGAGGCCGGACCTTGGGCTGGAATGGTTTCGAAGCACTGGTTGATCAGGTGAATATCCCGGTTTTTGCTCTTGGCGGGATGACGTCCACTGAACTTAAATTGGCGAGAAATCGAGGTGGGCAGGGGATTGCCGGGATCAGTGCCTTTGCCAAATAGTGCGCAAGCTTGAACAACCGTAAGCTCTAGATTGGCTAGTCGATAGCCGGGTCATTATGGCTTTCCGGATAAAGTAATTCTTCCGGGATTGAGTGTTCTTCGTTCGCCCACTGGCCAAAGTCGATCATCTTGCAGCGTTCGCTGCAGAATGGCCGAAATACAGAGGAATCATCCCAGAACATCTCGGCCCCGCAGTGCGGGCACTCGATCATTGGGGTGGATTTTTGTTCCGTCATCAGAAGATGCAACGGGTAAGAATAAATTCGATGTCGTCGTCGGTTTGCGATGGGCGCTCATTTCTGGTCGTGCACATGAATCGAATTGTGAAACGGTGCTTGCCGCCGCTGATCTCGGCGAAACAGGGTATTGAACCGTCGACCGTGACCCGCAGCAGTTGACAGGCCTGGTTGTGATCCAGCGGTTGCTGGAAAAACCCCGATTCTGCGACTTCTCTGGTCGGAACCGAGCTTTGCCGGATAAACAGCAGGATCAGGTCGATTGCCTTGCGGATAGGGTGGAATGGCATTGTCCATTCCAGTAAATCCTGGTGTCGGGTCTGTTCGTTCTGTTCCAACCAGAAATGGTATTCGGGAAGGTCAAAGGCGCAGGTTCCACCCGGGATCGAACTGCGCTGGGCGATGGTTTTGAACAGTTCATTCTCCATCAGTCTGATGCCGATTTTTCCACTGGTGCCGTAGAGTTCGCGACTGATACTGTCTAATTCCTCGAGGATAGATTCAAGCTTGTTGTGGTCAACGCCCTGGTTCGTTCCAATCCGGCTCAGTACGCTGGAATGGCGGTCAAGTTCCTTGAGGATTTCCGACTTGAGGTCGTTGCGGCTGAAAATGGTCAGAATATCGAGCAGCCTGTTGATGACAGCCCGGCTGTCCCAGACGTTTCTTCCCTCGAGGAAATGATCGATCTGTTGAAACAGTTGCTCGAGTCGGAGAAACAGGCGAATTCGCTCGCTCAGAGGAGACTCGTAGACAAGGAGACGATGGTTCAATGTCACGATCCGGTAATTTTTGCAAGGTCAAGATAAAAATTGTGAAGCTTTTCAACCTGATTATCAAGTAACGATAAATCGCCGTCGTTGACAATCACATCATTTGCAGCCGTCAGTCTTTCCTTGCGACTGCTCTGGCTGTGAATGATCCGCCGGATCTGCAGTTCATCGACCCGGTCTCTCTCTAGGGTCCTCCGTACCTGGACCTCAATGGGACAATCCACCACCAGAATTCGATCGAAGTCGGCGCTTCGTCTGGTTTCCAGCAACAGAGGTACGCAAACCATGCAGTAGAACCCGCTTGCTTTCATGGCGCGGTCTGCGATTTCCTCGAAAACCATTGGATGAAGGATGGATTCTAGTTGTTTCCTTTCCTGAGGTGCGTCGAATACGATTTTACGCAGTGTTGGACGGTCCAGTTCCCCTTTGGCACCCAGTACTGATGCGCCGAAATGCTCCACGATCTCGGTCAGGCCAGGGCTGTCCGGCTGGGTCAGAGAGTGCGAGATCTGATCGGCATCGATGATCTCAACCCCTTTCTTTTCAAAACGCTCTGCGACCACGGTTTTGCCGCAGCCGATTCCGCCTGTCATGCCGATCTTAAGCATCGTTTACTATTGTAACCGATCTGCCCCGGTTTCTGCGGTTTGCAGGGTGCTGTAACGATCGGTTAGTGAGGCGAATGAAACCCCTATTGGAAATGTCTGCTGCAGGGAGTTCATTATCCCGATCGTTCACTGTTCGGGGTATCCTGTACAATGATATAGGGCGCTAGGGAGACGCTTTGTTTGCAACTATTGTTTACCCTTTATGCGGTTTATGGTATAAAACGCGGCTCGAATTTAATCTCTAGTACAAGGGGTATGCAATGTCCAGAGTTTGCCAGGTTACCGGGAAGCGACCAGTAACCGGATTCAACGTATCACACGCTAAGAACAGGACGAAGCGTCGCTTCCTTCCCAACCTGCATCACCACCGTTTCTGGGTGGAAAGCGAAAATCGCTGGGTCCGGCTGAGACTTTCCGGCAAAGGCATGAGAATCATCGACAAGCTAGGAATCGATGCAGTTCTTGCCGATATGCGCAAGCGTGGCGAAAAAGTTTAACAAGGGTCGGGAGACAGAATAATGCGTGACAAAATCAAGTTGGTTTCCAGCGCCGGAACAGGGCACTTCTACACAACGACCAAGAACAAGAGAACGATGACGGAGAAGATGAGCATCAAGAAATTTGATCCGGTAGTGCGCAAGCACGTTGTTTACAAGGAATCTAAGATTAAGTAAGAGGCAGGATTAGAACGTGGGAGCAACTGTTTGAATGCGCCCCCGTCTTTTTAAGGGACCTTTCCCCCAGACGGATCCCCCATCCTAGTCAGTGACTGGTTTCGGACCGGCGGCGTACAACCGGTTTTTTACCTTGAGGGTCTCGATTTTCTTCAGCGCCTGACCAAGGCAGGGACCATGGACGCAAATGCCATCGGCAATCCGGAACCTGGCTCCGTGGAGCGCGCACTGGATTTCCGTTTTTGAAAGGTCGAGGAACTGGTTTTCCTGCCAGTTCAATGGCGCTCCGGTGTGCGGACATTCGTTTCTGTAGGCCACGGTCTCTTCTCCTCTATTAACCGCAACCCCGACGGCTTGCCGCTCGCCATCCGAAAAAGCAAATTCCCTGCAATCGAGATTGGATAGTTCGGTCAGATCGAAAATGAATTGCACGGGCTCGTTGTCTGAATGGTTG
>JANXGZ010000039.1 GCA_024958995.1 Methylococcales bacterium
AGCCAGCTTGAAAATGATCCTGATTTCCGTGACGTGCGAAAACTGGACTGGTTCAAAGAACTGGCTGTTAAGGTCCGCAGCGAGTCCTGACGGACATCATTCTTCAGCCAACTGCAGACAGGACAGGAACCGAGCCTACCCAGGGCCGACTAATCGACTACCGAAAACCCATTCTGCCAATCATCAGAGCACGACCGAACAACCAAGGCCTTACGGTATACTGACAAACAATAGTGTTAAACACGCACCCCGACAATAAAAACACCGCTCATGGAAACACTTACCCTCTTCATAGAATCAAATATACAGTACGCCCATCTGATCATCTTCGGTTCGTTGCTGCTTGCAGGCTTGAACATTCCGGTATCCGAAGATGCGATGCTGTTCATCTCCGCTGTCCTGCCCAGCCGTAATCCAGAGTACCTTCCCCATCTATTCATCGGGGTATTCATGGGCGCCTACCTGTCCGATCTGATCTGTTACTCGTTGGGTCGGTTCTTAGGCCCAAAACTGTTCGAGATCCGTTTTTTTGCCCGCATGGTCCCACAGGAAAGAATCGATAAGATCCATAACTTCTACGAAAAATACGGGATCGTAACTCTTCTGGTCGGCCGCTTTATTCCTTTCGGGGTTCGAAACGGCCTGTTCCTGACCGCCGGCCTCGGACAAATGAAGTTCATCAAATTCGCGTTGTCCGATCTCACTGCCTGCACCATCTCCACCATCACTTTTTTCACCCTGTATTACCATTACGGAAATACGGTGATCGACTACGTTAAGGAAGGCAACATCGTCATTTTCTCGATCGTTCTGCTCGCCCTAGGGGGATACCTGATCGGGAAACGCCGGGCAACACATAAAGAAAGCCAGAATTAATCAAACTCGGCGCAGTATTCGACGATCCGAAACCCGGAAGAACCTCGGATCTGGAAAGCCAATGGTTCGATCGACCTTCCGGACCGCTGGTTCCGTCGACTAGAGGCCGTATCAAAAACAAGCCGCGCCTAATACCAACCGGACTCAGTCCACGGAGCGTCACTCAATCATCCCGAACCAGCATCCCGACGGCAACCCCGGCACAAACGCCCTGCGCCAGGCCATTTAAAAACCAGATCAAGGCCATGAAATAAGGGACCGGCATGAAAGCATAGGCACCATAACCGCTGATCATCCCCATGGCCAGACCGAAAAAGGTTCCGAACAAAAGCCCGAAACGAAGTCCTTTGGGATTAATCAGCAAAGCATAAATCAGGGTGAACGCCAGCGACGCAATCAGGACTACTGCTGAATTCAGGATCATCTTCGATTCATTCTCAGGACGCCACAGATGGGCCGTTGCCTTCATATAGTCGGCTAATACCACCCCGTGAAAGATAAAATCGAGCGCGGTCCATAACGCGAATACCGCACTCGTTCCCAATACAAGATTCCTGAACATCACCAATATCCCCCAAAATGCGTGGCTGAAACCTGAATGTCAGCCTCTGTGTCCGATCCATTATATTGGAAGCTCAACTGATCCCGAAGTGACCGACCGACCGCCCTCGGTTTCAACTCAAAAATCTTTTGGCTTTTCAGGCTACTTTCAATACCATATCCGCCGCCATCAAAAACTGGGGAATAAACGGTGCAGGAATTTATCGTCGGACAACGCTGGGTCAACACGATCGAGTCCCAACTCGGGCTCGGTACGGTACTGGGTTCAGATCTGCGGACGGTCAACATTCTCTTTCTTTCGACCGGAGAAACTCGGACCTATGCCAAGCAATCCGCGCCACTTCAACGAGTACGTTTTTCCCTCGGCGACACGATCCGCGACCATGAAGGCATGGAAATCATCGTCGAATCCGTCTCCGAACAGGAAGGCCTGATCACCTACCAAGGTATTGAGACGGGAGGCCAGACTACCCGTATTCACGAAGGGCACCTCGATAACTTCGTCCGCCTGAACCGACCTTCAGATCGCCTGTTCAACGCTCAGGTTGATTCGGATAAATGGTTCGAGCTTCGGTATCAGACGGTGCTGGAGCAAAACAGGCTACTCAACTCCGGGCTCCGGGGCCTCACCGGATGCAGAACCAGTCTGATCCCTCATCAACTTTATATTGCCCACGAGATATCACGCCGATATGCACCCCGTGTCCTGCTGGCCGATGAGGTCGGACTAGGTAAGACAATCGAGGCCGGGCTTATTCTTCATCGGCAACTGATCACCGAACAGGCCAAGCGTGCCCTGATTATCGTACCGGAAACTCTGATCCATCAATGGCTGGTAGAGATGATCCGGCGATTCAATCTTCACTTCAGAATCCTTGACCAAGCCCGCTGCCAGTCGATTTGCGAAAGCTCAGGACACGAGAACCCGTTTTTCAGCGAGCAGTTGGTTCTGTGTTCACTGGATTTCCTGACCAACCATGCCGACCGTGCCCAACAGGCTGCCGAGGGACAATGGGATCTGGTAATCGTGGATGAAGCACATCATCTAAAATGGACCCCTACCAATTCAAGTCGGGAGTACCAAGTTATAGAAAAGATCTCCGCTCAGAGCAGCGGCCTCCTCCTACTCACTGGAACCCCAGAACAACTGGGCAAATCCTGTCACTTCGCTAACCTCCGACTACTTGATCCGGATCGATTCCACAAGCTCGAAGACTTCCTTGAAGAGGAAAAAAAATACAGCCGTGTTGCCTCGGCAATGCAGCCACTCATTGACGACCGGCCGCTCACATCCGATGAATCCCGTTGGATCCATTCAGTACTATCAGGTGATGACCCGGGATCAATTGTCCAACCGGTGGAGCCAAAAAAGGCTGAAACAAAACAATTCGAAAAGACAAGAGAGCAGATCCTCATGCGTTTGCTGGACCAACATGGTACCGGCCGTGTTCTGTTCAGAAATACACGCAACGTGATCAGCAATTTTCCGGCACGTTGTGCGATACCTTGGCCGTTGGAAAATCCGGACGCCTACACCACCGAATTGCCATCCACGGCCGAAGATCAACTGGAACAAGCTCTTTATCCGGAAACAGCCTACCGTAAAAAGAAAGCATCCGGGGACCCGGATTGGACGCAACTGGACCCAAGGGCCAAATGGTTGCTCGAACTGGTCCGGTCTCTCAAGGGCCGTAAAATTCTGGTGATCACGGTAAGCCCGATTACCGCGATCGAGCTTGCCGGTTTCCTGAAGTCCCGCGGTGGCATTGCCGCCGCTGTTTTTCACCAACACCTCAGCCTTGTCGAACGTGACCGGGCCGCTGCTTTCTTCTCCAACATGGAACATGGCAGCCCAGTCATGATCTGTTCGGAAATCGGGAGCGAAGGCCGTAATTTCCAGTTTTCCCATGATCTGGTGCTTTTCGACCTGCCCCTAAATCCCGACCTGCTCGAACAGCGAATCGGCAGGCTCGATCGAATCGGGCAGCTCAATACCATCAACATACATCTGCCTTACCTGAAAAACACAGGTCAAGAAGCCATCTACCGCTGGTACCAAGAAGGGCTCAATGCATTCGAACAATCATGCTCAACAGGGATGCTGGCTTTCGAGCAGTTCTCGGATCAGTTGCTCGAGGCGCTGACACAAGGTGGCACATCCCTGGACAAACTGATCGGGGCGACCCAATCCTTTGACCAAGTACAAAAACAACGACTGCGTCAGGGCCGAGACCGCCTGCTGGAATACAATTCCTGCCGCCCGCAGGTGGCACAAAAACTGGCAGCCAAGGCCCATCAAATGGACGAGGAATCGACTCTTTCCGGCTACATGGAACGGGTGTTTGACTGCTTTGGAGTAGAAAGCGATATCCACAGCACCGAATGCCTGATCCTACACCCTGGAACTCATCTGGCAGAGCCTTTCCCCTGCCTTCCGGAGGATGGTGTCACCATTACATTTGACCGAAAGACAGCCCTTTCCAACGAAGAGATTCAGTACATTACCTGGGAACACCCGATGGTGGTTCGAGCGATGGAACAGATCCGAATCGGGGAACTCGGCAATACTGCCTTGACCGCCCTGGAAAGCTCCGAATTCCCATCGGGTACATTGCTTCTGGAATGCATCTACATCATCGAAGCCGCAGATTCGGCTAAATTCAGGGGCCACACCTACCTGCCTCCCTTGGCGATTCGGGTCGTGGTTGACCAGCAAGGAGGGGAATACGGGTCGGTTCTTGATCCTGAACAGATCCGAAGCAATCAGAGGGATGTCAATCTGGAAACAGCCTGCAAAATTATTCGCTTGCAGGATCGACAAATCCGCGGTCTGATCACCATTGCCGAGCAAACAGCTGAGAAACAGGCCAAAGCAGCCCGTGAATCAGCGCTGAGCGAGAGCAGCCGAAAACTAACGACCGAAATCGAGCGGCTCCGCGATCTGCGTCGGGTAAATAGGAACGTACGGAACGAGGAAATCGAATTCTTTCGGAATCAGCTCAACGCAATCCGGGAAATAATCGATTCTGCGCCGCTGCGGCTGGACGCAATCAGGGTTGTTGTCACTCTTTGACGAACCGCAGACCGGAAAGGCGGCGGGGAAAGATCCTGCCCCGAAGCCAAGCACCCCTCGCGGGGTTGACACAAAGGCGATTCAACCGGGTGCGCGAAGAGTCTACGCTACACGCACCCGGCGACCGCCGGCTGGCCGGTAGTACCATCATCTGTCAGCAACAAAACGGTTCAGTCAACCCGAGCTTCTGAATTTCCCCCAAACGCCAGTCTCTACTTGGCCCCTCTGGCTTCCCATAAATCCATTGCCTTGTATACCGGGCAAATGCCAGTCCAATATTGTTGAACCAGGGCGATCCCAACCAGACCACAAAGAAGATATCCGGAACCAACACCAAAACTGCCTAACATAATACCTAAAGTAACGATCCCACCAACGATGGCATCGTGTAAACGTGTCTTGTCTTCCACAGCAAAT
>JANXGZ010000328.1 GCA_024958995.1 Methylococcales bacterium
ACAAGACCCGAAGCTGACAGTAAGTCCCTTCGACTTCTATGCCGAAGATTGGGATGATTGGTACAGCTACCTTGGCATTGAGCGCCCCGTTAAGAGGTACGCGACGCTCGCCGAGGCGTCCGAAGCCGCTCAATGCTTGGGGTTAAAAACAGGTGCGGAATACTTCAGGGGCTACGAAAAAGACCCGAAGTTGCCATCGCAGCCGAATAAAACTTATTCCGAACATTGGATATCTTGGCCTCACTTCCTGGGCAACGAAAACGCCATTAATCGAGAACTGACCAGCAAATACCCCGAGTTTTGGAAAGCCATTCAGTGTTATGTAGAGGCTGGTACAGGCCAATCCAACAAATACTCACATTTGAGAGCACTCCTTAGATTTTACGTGGACAAGCTGGGCTTGGTTGACGACCCGGGAGCCATGCTGTCAAGGGATATCCCGTTTGATGAGCGAGCGTACGAAAACTTCATAAATGTCACCGCAGATACTGTAAAAAAACCACGGCATAACGCCTGTTCCGCTTTTTTCGAGTGGATTTTGGAGACTTATTGCTCTGACGAGGACGAGAACGGTGAGTTGATAGTTCTGCCCGGCTACCGCAATCCTCTTAGAACAGTTCTCAAGGGTTTGTTAGATCAGTTACCCAGTTACAAGCGCAGTGAATCAGACAAGCCTCCATTGCCCATGGATGCCATTGTACGAGCCAAGCAGCATCTGATTCCGCTGAAGGCGACGTCGTTTCGCGATCTCTATCAATTGCATCCCTTCCTCGAAGACTGCTGGTTCGGGGTTGATCCACAGTTAATTGATGACAATGACCCAAACTGCATTTATCGAGTGGTCAAAAAAGAGCGGAAGCGAGGTCGCAAGCGCTATTTTGAAGAGATGCACGAGTTATGGTCGCCCGTAAAAATTGTCGCAAACTACACATTGCTATCCATTCCGTTGCGAGGACAGCAAATCTGTTGGCTCGACAGCGGAGAGGGAGATGAATTCGTTCCGTTATGGCGTGATGGGAAGGTTCACTGGATCGAAAATCCAAGTCCGCTTGCGACCCGAAAGCGGAATAAGGGCTTTATTCAGAAAGGGAACAATGACGGTGAGTTGAGCGCCTACATCACGACGAACAAAACCGGAAAGAAATTGGGCGGCTACGAAGTTCCTTTCATGCCGGAAGACCTAGCGTGTTGGATTATCCAGCTTCGGGAGTGGCAGTCCAAATACAATCCTATCGAAGAACTCACACCGTGGACGCAAATCAAGCTGCGGCAGAAGACCCACAAAGACATCCTCAAACGGCGTGGTAAACAAGCGTTCCTTTTTCGCGATCCGGCGTCAATTACCTGTAATGAGAAGGTGTCGCCTATATTTCCGACAACCACGTTTACACGAACTCTGCCTGCTCTGTTGTTCCATAGTCAGAGGCCAGGCGCGGACCTCGCTGAGAAAATCGAAAAAAAGAACAGCGTGGATTACAAGAGCCAGTTTACCCCTCATGCTCTCCGAGTCAGCCTTATCACTGCCTACATTGTCGACGGCAGAGCGCCCATAGCCGTGATTTCGAAGCTGGTTGGTCATTCATCGCTGGTGATGACGATTTACTACACAAGGGTAGGAGCCAGCAAAATGAAGATGGAAATGGCGGCGGCTGAAAAACGGGCGCTTGAGGAGAGCCACCATCGATACGAAGACCTCATCCTTCAGAAAAAAATCGAAGAGGCTCGCCCGGAATTAATCGCCACAGACAGAAGCATCATGGATCAGTGTCTGACACCTGATTGGCCCTCTGGAGCCTTCCAGTTCATGAGTATCGGAATCTGCCCCATGAGCGGCAACAAGTGTGACGAAGGTGGCATGGCACTGGTTGAGCGGAAGGTTGAAGCACAGTACGCACCGGTGCCCAATGGCTACCTTGGGACTCGAAATTGTCCCCAGTGCCGCTTCTTCATTACCGGCCCGGCGTTTCTGGGCGGTTTGTCGGCCATTGCCAACGAAATCATTCTGGAAATCAATGTCACCCGCAATGAATACCACGAACTCGAAGAAAAAAGGCAGACGCTCGATGACGAGCGGTACGATGCCGAGTCTTCGGGACAGTTTTTTGGTAAAGAGCGAACGCTGAAAAAGATCACCTCGGCGTATGAGGAAAAAGCCAAAAAGCTCGACATGCTTCTCACGGATCTACAGCACCTATACCGCCTGATTTCTCAGTCTACCGAACTGCTGAACAATTCCGAGACAGACCAACACCAACTGATCGTCAGTGACAATTATGTGGAAATGGGGATGCACTTGGAGGAGCAAAGCAGCGAGTTCCGGTTGC
>JANXGZ010000301.1 GCA_024958995.1 Methylococcales bacterium
AATCGCTTCCAGATTACTTTCTCGGATGGCGAACAGACCCGATCAACCATGCCTTCCAGGTTGCGGATTTCACGACAGCATTCAATGTCGACTCCCAGCATACTGTTGGTGCCAAAGGCCAACAGGACTCGGTCAGACGTATGAGAAACATTGAATACCAGTACTGAGCCATCAAACTTCTGGACCAGACGGGGTTTCCCAAATTGGTCATAGGCCAGTTTTATTTGATCCGGAACCAGCCCTGTATAAGCTGAAAGCAGGAGGCGAAGCCATGCCCGACAGGCCACAAACTGAGCACGATGTTGATCGGCCCTGAGCCGGTCTGCACGCGTCTGCTCCGTACTGTCCAAAATATGGTACAGACCTTCAAGATTGCCTTGTTGGCAAAGATTCTCGCCTTCCCAAACGTGAATGATTCCTTCGGCCAGCTCGAATTCTGAACGATCCAGGGTCGTTTCCAAGGGCATCCTGGAATCCTTCCCGTACAGCAAAAACTCAGTCTACTGCAATTACATACTCGAGGATTTCAACCACCTGTTCTGGGGTCCTCGCAACGGCCGCGGCGGCGGCATCCACTTCTTTCAGTGCATGGGTCAGTTCCGGATCGTGCAATGTAATCATCGATTTCCCTCGGGCCGCAGCATAGCCCGCATCAAACGCCGCATTCCACTGCTTGTATTTGTCACCGAAACGGACAACCACTATGTCGGCCCGGTCAATGAGTGTCCGGGTACGGATGGAATTGATCTTCGATGCCTTGTGATCCTTCCAGAAGGCCGAATCTTCGCTCCCCAGAATCCGCTCGCCGCAATCATCACTCGACACGTGGTCCGTTACTGGCGAATGGAAAGTGACAGGCAATCCATGTTCTCTGGAACCGGCTACTATTTTTTCCCGCCAGTCGCTATGGATTTCTCCGGAAAGATATATGTTCCAGCTCATTGTATGACTCCAGGTTGGTCGTTCACCCGTTGAAATACCGGGCACAAAGGTAAACGGATAATTGTAAATCAAACAGCTTCATTTCGAAATCGGGCCACCATTTCCCACGGGTGAAACTGCCACGGCCCACCAACCATCAGCATCCACAGGATACGCAAAGGCCATGACATGCCGGAGATGGCAACGCCAGCCAGAGCCAGCAGATGGATAACGACCAGGAGCTTGCCGAACAGCAGGGACCGCTCAGGATATAATTGCAGAGAGAGACCGGATGATTCGGACAATCTTTAAAATCCCGCCGTCCATCGGATCCTGCCCGCCAATGAAGAATCGCTGCAATTCGGTATCGGGTAGGTCAAGCAGAGCTTCGAACAGGAATTGTTCGGCAGGCGTCGCTTCATCGTAACAGCGCTCCAGATACCGGCAAAGAATGATATCCAGTTCAAGGCTGCCACGACGGCACAACCATTGCAATTTCGACCGATTGGCCAACGGCGCAGAAAATTACTGCCGTTCGACCAGGTGTTTCTTGATCTCGGCAATCGCCTTGGCGGGGTTCAGGCCCTTGGGGCAGGTGTCGGTGCACGCCATGATTGTGTGACAACGATACAACTTGAAAGGGTCTTCAAGCTCATCCAGGCGTTCGCCGGTGTTCTCGTCCCGGCTGTCCACAATCCACCGATAGGCTTGCAAAAGAATCGCCGGCCCCAAGTAGCGATCACTGTTCCACCAGTAACTCGGACAACTGGTCGAACAGCAGGCACAGAGTATGCACTCGTAAAGGCCGTCGAGCTTGGAACGGTCCTCTACACTCTGCAGACGTTCATGGTCCGCAGGAGCCGGGGTCTGGGTTTCGATCCATGGCTTGATCGACGCATACTGGGCATAGAAGTGAGTCATGTTCGGAACCAGATCCTTGATCACTTCCATGTGCGGTAGCGGGTAGATCCGGATTGGACCGTCCAGGTCCTCGATGGCCTTGGTACATGCCAGCGTGTTTTTACCATTGATGTTCATGGCACAGGAGCCGCAAACCCCTTCTCTGCATGAACGTCTGAATGCAAGCGTCGAGTCGATTTCGTTCTTGATCTTGATGATCGCATCGAGAACCATTGGACCACATGCATCCAGATCGACCTCGTACACGTCCATCCTGGGGTTCTCTCGAGTATCCGGGTCCCAGCGATAGATCTCAACGCGTTTATTGTTGCCGTCCTGCTTCTCCGATGGGTGTTCTTTCCCTGACTGGACGACGGAATTCTTCGGCAGTGTAAATTCAACCATGGCTATTCCAGATTCAATGAAATCAGATGGATGCGGACCTTAATAAACCCGCTTCTTGGGCGGAATCACGTCCACCTCATCGGTCAGGGTATAAAGATGGACCGGTCTGTAATCGATTGTCGTCTTGCCAGCGTCATCGCGCCAGATCACCGTATGCTTCATCCATTCCTTGTCGTCCCGCGCCGAGAAATCCTCCCTTGCGTGACCGCCGCGACTTTCGGTCCTGTTTTCCGCCGACCGGATGGTAACACTCGACTGTCCGATCAGGTTGTCGAGTTCAAGCGTTTCAACCAGGTCAGTATTCCAAATCAGAGAACGGTCGGAAACCGAGATATCCTTGAAGGCAGATTCAATCTGCTTGATTTTCTCGACACCCTCAGACAGAACATCCCCAGTCCTAAATACCGATGCATGATTCTGCATCGTCCTCTGCATATCAAGGCGAACGGCAGCTGTCCGTTGGTCGCCGCTGGCATAGCGGATTGCGTCAAAACGATCCAGCGCCTTTTCGCAGGCATTTTCTGAAAGCGGTTTATGCGATGAACGCGGTTCGATCAGTTCAGAACAGCGGATAGCGGCTGAACGTCCAAATACAACCAGATCCAGTAGCGAATTCGATCCCAGGCGGTTTGCACCATGGACCGAAACACAAGCCGCTTCGCCAATCGCCATGAGTCCCGGAACCACCGTATCGGGGTTACCGTCTTTGAGGGTAACCACCTCCCCTCGGTAGTTAGTCGGGATGCCGCCCATGTTGTAGTGAACAGTCGGGATAACCGGGATCGGTTGCCGGGTAACATCGACACCCGCAAAGATGCGAGCGGTCTCTGCGATACCCGGCAACCGTTCTTGGATCACGGCCTTACCGAGGTGTTCGAGGTGCAGGTAGGCATGATCCTGTTCCAGCCCTACCCCACGGCCTTCACGGACTTCAATGGTGATTGACCGGCTCACAACGTCGCGTGAAGCCAGATCCTTGGCGTTGGGAGCATAGCGCTCCATAAACCGTTCGCCCTCAGAGTTGGTCAAGTAGCCGCCTTCCCCGCGAACTCCCTCGGTAATCAGGCAACCCGAACCATAGATCCCAGTCGGATGGAACTGAACGAACTCCATGTCCTGCAGGGGCAGTCCGGCCCGCAGCACCATCGCGTTCCCGTCGCCGGTACAGGTATGGGCCGAAGTACAGGAAAGGTAGCTGCGACCGTATCCACCCGTGGCAAGAACGGTTACATGAGACCGGAACAGGTGCAGGCTTCCATCATCCAGGCACCAGGCCAGAACGCCCCGGCATTCCCCGCCTTCCATGATTAGGTCCAGCGCGATGTATTCGACGAAGAATTCCGCATCGAATTTGAGTGATTGCTGGTAAAGGGTCGCCAGGATTGCATGCCCGGTCAAGTCGGCAGCCGCGCAGGTTCTTTGCGCCGTACCCTGACCGAAATGGGTTGTCATTCCGCCGAAGGGCCGCTGATAAATCTTGCCTTCCGGGGTTCTGGAAAAAGGTACGCCATAATGCTCAAGTTCGATGATCGATGGAATCGCTTCCCGGCACATGTATTCGATCGCGTCTTGGTCTCCCAGCCAGTCCGAACCCTTGATGGTGTCGTACATGTGCCAGCGCCAGTCGTCTTCGTTCATGTTCCCGAGCGCGGCGCTGATACCACCCTGTGCCGCGGCGGTGTGACTGCGGGTCGGGAAAACCTTAGTGATACAGGCGGTCTTCAGGCCTTTTTCGGCCATCCCGAAAGTGGCCCGCAGTCCGGCACCCCCAGCGCCAACAACAATCGTATCGTAGATATGTTCTATGAGTTCGTAACTTTGTGCCATGAGATTTTCTTCTTTATCCGACCATGGTAATGCGCAACGTTGCGTACAAGGCCGCCAGGGCATAGAAGATCAGGATCAACTTTGTCGCCAGGGTTGCCGATAGCTTCATCCATTCCACGTGGACGTAGTCTTCGATCACCACCTGAATACCCAGGATCGCATGGTAAAATACGGCGATAATAGTCGAGATCAGCATAACCGTATTCCAGGGAGAAGAGATCCACCCAACAATCTGTTTGTACTCGGCTCCGGGAATCATGACGATCGCGATGCCGAACCACAGCGTCAGTGGAAGCAGCGCAATGGCGGTAACTCGCTGGGTCCACCAGTGGTGCGAACCTTCTTTTGCCGAACCTAAGCCGCGGGCCTTGGAGATGGGTGTTCTGAATTTCATTCAAGCCTCCGGAGTCAGGAAAACAGTCGCACGACCCAGACCAGTAGCGTCAGGCAAGCAGCCGCGCGAAGTTCGATCATCGCAATCCGGTCCATATCATCCCGTTCGAAGGTCATGCCGACATCCCAGACCAGGTGACGAATGCCGTGCACAAAATGAAAGAACAGTGCAAAACTCCACAGGAACAGCAGCAGGCGTCCGAACCCAGAGTCCAGGAAAGCCTGGGTCGCGCTGAAGGCTCTGGCACCGTCGGCAATGCCCATTAGCCAGACGACCAGGTAGACCATCCCAACCGTAATCGCAACGCCCGTCGCCCGGTGAGCAATGGAGATCATCGCCGTCAAGGGCAGGCGATATATTTGTAGATGCGGCGACAATGGCCGATTGGTAGGTTCTTTCACGGTACGCCCCGAGCTAGTATTGGCAAAATAACTGATCA
>JANXGZ010000082.1 GCA_024958995.1 Methylococcales bacterium
GCTGCTCCGCCATGACCTTTGTCAGCGCCGCCGTCAACGTCGTCTTCCCATGGTCAACGTGACCAATCGTTCCAACGTTTACGTGTGGCTTGGTGCGTTCAAATTTTTGTTTGGACACGATATTTCCTCTTAGATCGAATTCGCAATGACCAGGTTCTCAGGAAGCCTTCTTAATGATTCCTTCAGCAATGCTGGAGGGCGCCTCGTTATATTTTTCAAAATGCATGCTGTAGGTCGCTCGCCCCTGCGTTGCGGAACGAAGGTCGGTTGCGTAACCAAACATTTCGGCCAGAGGGACTTCGCAGCGGATAACCCGGCCGCTAGGTGTATCGTCCATACCCTGCACGATACCTCGACGACGGTTGATGTCGCCAACCACGTCGCCCATGTACGTTTCCGGGGTAACCACTTCGACCTTCATCACCGGCTCGAGTAGAACCGGTTTGGCTTTCTTAGCCCCTTCCTTGAAACACATCGAACCGGCAATCTTGAACGCCATTTCGTTGGAATCAACATCGTGGTAGGAACCATCGAAAAGAGTAACCTTGACATCGACAACCGGGAAACCAGCGATGACGCCGTTTACCATTTGCTCCTGAATACCCTTGTCGACCGCAGGAATGTATTCTCTGGGAACAACCCCGCCAACGATTTCGTTAACAAACTCGTAACCGGCTCCGGCTTCCTGCGGCTCGATCTTAAGCCAGACATGGCCGTATTGACCACGACCACCGGTCTGACGCACGAACTTACCTTCCTGCTCAACTGGGGTCCTGATCGTCTCACGGTAAGCAACCTGGGGGGCACCCACGTTCGCCAAGACACTGAATTCTCGCTTCATTCGGTCCACGATGATTTCCAGATGAAGCTCACCCATCCCGGAAATAATGGTCTGACCTGACTCCTCGTCGGTATGGACCCTGAAGGACGGATCTTCGCGGGCAAGCTTGCCCAGCGCTATACCCATTTTCTCTTGGTCTGGTTTGGTTTTTGGCTCAACAGCCACCGAAATAACGGGTTCAGGAAACTCCATCCGTTCGAGTGTAATCGCTTCCTTCAAGTCACACAGCGTATCCCCGGTCGTTACGTCTTTCAGACCAATGGCAGCGGCAATATCCCCTGCACGAACCTCCTTGATTTCTTCACGGTTGTTCGCATGCATCTGCACGATGCGACCAATCCGTTCTTTCTTCCTTTTCACCGGATTGTAGATGGTGTCTCCGGAACTCAGAACCCCGGAATAAACCCGGAAGAACGTAAGAGCACCGACGAAAGGGTCCGTTGCAATCTTGAACGCCAAAGCGGAAAACGGTTGGTCGTCGGACGGTGGCCGCTGGCCTTCTGTTTCGTCGGCGTCATCCAGGACACCTTTGATGGCCTCAACCTCGGTCGGCGACGGCAAATAGTCGATAACCGCATCAAGCATCGCCTGGATGCCCTTATTCTTGAACGCCGAACCACACAGAGCGGGAACGATCTCGTTACCGATGGTACGTAGCCGCAGGCCCTGCTTGATCTCCTCGATGGACAGTTCACCGTCCTCAAGGTATTTCTCCATAAGTTCGTCGTTCGCTTCGGCCGCCGCTTCCACCATGAGGTCGCGGTATTCGTTACACTGATCGACCAGCCCATCGGGAATATCGCGCTCTTCGTGCTTGATTCCACGACTCCCCTCGTCCCAATAGATTGCCTTCATACGCACCAAGTCGACAACACCTTCAAAGTTCTCTTCGGCTCCAATCGGAATCTGCAGCGCGACAGGGTTGCTTCCCAATCGTTCACGGATCTGTTCAACCACGCGAAGGAAATCGGCTCCTGCACGGTCCATCTTATTGACAAACGCTAGCCGGGGAACGTTGTACTTATTGGCCTGGCGCCACACCGTTTCGGACTGGGGCTCCACACCGCCGACCGCACAGAATACGGCGCACGCACTGTCCAGAACCCGCAATGAACGCTCAACCTCAATCGTGAAATCAACGTGACCCGGCGTATCAATGATATTGATTCGGTGCTCCGAATATTGTTGATCCATGCCACTCCAGAAACAGGTCGTTGCTGCCGAAGTGATGGTAATGCCACGCTCCTGCTCCTGTTCCATCCAGTCCATGGTTGCCGCACCATCGTGCACTTCACCAATCTTATGTGAAACGCCGGTGTAGAACAGAACCCGTTCCGTCGCTGTGGTTTTGCCGGCATCGATATGAGCCATGATGCCAATGTTCCGATACCGATCAATTGGTGTTGTACGCGCCACTGTTATACCTTTTTCAGTCTGAATAATTGATCCGTCAGGCTACCAACGGTAATGAGCAAAAGCCTTGTTCGCCTCAGCCATCCTCAACGTATCTTCTCTCTTCTTAACTGCGGTGCCCTTGTTTTCATTTGCGTCCAGAAGTTCTCCAGCCAATCGTAGCGGCATGGATTTTTCGCTCCGCTTGCGCGCTGCGTCGATCAGCCAGCGCATGGCCAGGGTCGCCCTTCTGGCCGGCCGAACCTCTACTGGAACCTGGTAGGTCGCACCACCAACACGCCTGGACTTTACCTCGACTGGCGGCTGAACATTTTCAAGCGCCTTCACGAAGACGTCGACCGGCTCACCACGACCCTTTGCTTCGATGCTTGACAACGCACCGTAAACAATCTTCTCTGCAACGGACTTCTTGCCATGTTCCATCACCATATTGATGAATTTGGCAATGGTCTGGTTGCCATATCTCGGGTCCGGATTAATTGCGCGCTTGCCCGCGATTCTTCTTCTAGACATAGTGTTCTATCACCCTGGGATCGTTATTTCTTCGGTTTCTTTGCGCCGTACTTGGACCGTCCACGCCGACGACTCTCAACGCCGGAGGTGTCCAAGGTTCCCCTGACTACGTGATAACGCACGCCCGGCAAGTCCTTAACACGTCCGCCACGAATCATCACAACCGAGTGTTCTTGAAGGTTATGACCCTCACCACCAATGTAACTGGTCACTTCAGCTCCGTTCGTTAACCGAACACGAGCAACCTTTCGCAGTGCAGAGTTCGGCTTTTTCGGCGTCGTGGTGTACACCCTAGTGCAAACTCCTCGCCTCTGGGGACACGCCTCCAGAGCAGGGACATTACTCTTTTCTTTCTTTCTTGTACGTGGTTTCCGAACCAACTGGTTGGTGGTGGCCATAACTACTAACTCCAAACCAAAAATTCTGGGGCTGTACGATGGGCTACAACTTCCATGATTCCCATTTTCTCAGCGCTAATTTCAATAAAATAGCACCAGCTGCGCCCTGTATTTCTGGGCCATTGAAGCGCAGGTGGTGCGAGCCGGCTATAATAAATTTAACGGCTGTTGCTGTCAAGTTATAAAGCCCAATAAGACAGTCCTACCGTAACAAATCAAGCAATCAGGTATTCAACGCCTGCTTCAACGCTGCTTCAACTTCTTCGGTATTCACGACGCCGGTCCCGCTCTCTGCGGCATTAGATTCAACATCCCGGAGACGCTTTCTTTCGTTGAGATGCGCTAGACCCGTACCTGCTGGAATCAGGCGTCCAACGATCACGTTTTCCTTCAACCCATGCAGTCGGTCCTCGACTCCTCTGACGGCCGCTTCGGTCAGCACCCTTGTAGTCTCCTGGAAAGACGCTGCAGAAATAAAGGACTCCGTAGCCAGTGACGCTTTAGTAATCCCGAGCAAAATCGGCTCGAAAATCGCTGGGATCTTACCTTCACTTTCGAGCTTTTCATTGTCCGCTGAAACCCGAGCTCGATCGATCTGTTCGCCCTTGAGGTAAGAACTTTCACCTGACTCGGTGATTTCGACTTTTCGGAGCATCTGGCGAATGATTGCCTCGATGTGTTTGTCGTTGATCTTCACACCCTGTAGCCGGTAGACATCCTGGATTTCCTTGACCAAGTAAGACGCCAGCTCGGTAACACCACGCAACCGTAGAATATCATGCGGAGTAAGCTCACCTTCGGCGATGGTTTCACCCCGCTCGACTTGTTCACCTTCGAAAACCGTAACATGTCGCCATTTCGGAATCAGCATTTCGGTTGGATCGCTATCCTTGTTGCTAATGACGATACGCTGTTTACCCTTGGTCTCCTTGCCGAAGCTGACCGTACCGCTCGCCTCTGCCAGGATCGCCGGGTCCTTTGTTTTACGACCCTCGAATAGGTCGGCCACCCTTGGAAGACCACCTGTGATATCGCGGGTTTTACTGGATTCCTGAGGAATTCTCGCGAGCACGTCTCCGACTGCCACAACCGAACCATCCTGGATCGCAACAATTGCTCCCGAAGGTAGGAAATACTGGGCAAGGAGCTCACCGTCAAGGTCGGTTAGACGAACCATAGGCTTGAGTTCCTTGCCTGCACTGCTTCGCTGTTTCGGGTCGGTCACCACCATCGCTTTCAAACCAGTCACTTCATCTGACTGCTTACTAACCGTGACACCTTCGACAAAATCAATCATCTGAACCTTACCCGCTACTTCGGTCACCACAGGGTGAGTATGAGGGTCCCAGTTGACTATCACCTCTCCAGGATGAACATTGCTTCCGTCTTTCACAGAAAGAACAGCACCGTAAGGGATTTTGTAACGTTCTCGTTCACGCCCAAATGGGTCGATAACGCTAACTTCGCCCGAACGAGATACAGCAACCAGGTTGCTGTCCTTGTTCTTGATCGTCTTGAGATTGGTCAGCTTGATCGTACCTGCCGACTTCACTTCCACATTACTGATGGCAGCCGACCTGGAGGCAGCACCACCGATGTGAAAGGTTCTCATTGTCAGCTGAGTACCCGGCTCGCCAATCGACTGGGCAGCAATCACACCGACTGCCTCGCCATCGGCGACCATTTCTCCACGACCGAGGTCACGACCGTAACATTGAGCGCAAACCCCGTGGCGATTCTTGCAGGTAATAACCGACCTGACCCGAACGCTGTCGACCCCATGGGTTTCCAGCTCCCCAACCAGCTCTTCATCGAGAAGAGTTCCTATAGGTACTCGAAAATCCTTGTCCTTGTAGGCTTCGATATCTTCCGCAACCACACGGCCCAGCACCCTCTCGGACAACGGTTCAACCACATCCCCCCCTTCAATGAGCGGGGTCATCAGAATTCCCTCGGAGGTTCCGCAATCTCGAGCGGTAATCACCAGGTCCTGAGCCACATCCACCAACCGTCTCGTCAGGTAACCCGAGTTTGCTGTTTTTAGTGCAGTATCGGCAAGTCCTTTGCGAGCACCATGGGTAGACACGAAATACTGGAGAACGTCCAACCCTTCCCTGAAATTCGCAGTAATCGGCGTTTCGATGATTGAACCATCCGGCTTGGCCATCAGGCCTCTCATACCGGCAAGCTGTCGAATCTGTGCAGCAGAGCCCCTTGCACCGGAGTCTGCCATCATGAAAATCGAGTTGAAGGATTTCTGCTTCACCTTCTTCCCGTCCCGGTCCAACGCCTCCTCGTGTCCCAGCCCCGCCATCATGACGTTTGCAACCTTGTCGTTGGCGTGCGACCAAATGTCGATCACCTTGTTGTATCGCTCGCCGTCAGTCACCAGACCCGAAGCGTATTGGCTCTGGATTTCCTTCACTTCCTCATCGGCAGCCTCAATGATCGATGACTTCTGCTTGGGAATCGCCATGTCTTCGATACCGAACGAAACGCCGGACCTAGTCGCAAAAGAAAACCCCATATACATCAGGCGATCAGCAAAAACGACCGTCGCCTTGATACCCAACTGGCGATAACAAACATTGATCAACTGAGAGATCGCCTTCTTGGTCATGTCCCGGTTGATCAGTTCGTATGAAAGCCCCTTAGGAACAATGTTCCAGATCAATGCACGACCAACCGTGGTTTCCACCCGCCGGCGCACCGGTTCCATTTCACCGTCTTCTTGTAGCCGATACTCGGTGATCCGCACCTGCACCTTGGCATGAAGCTCTACCTTTCGAGCCTGATACGCCCTGTCCACCTCGTCAACATCAGCGAAGATCATTCCATCGCCTTTCCCGTTAACCCTGTCACGACTCATGAAATAGAGTCCGAGCACTACGTCCTGGGTTGGGTTGATGATCGGCTCACCGTTGGCGGGCGACAGAATATTGTTCGTAGCCATCATCAGGCTGCGTGCTTCGAGCTGCGCTTCGATCGACAACGGAACGTGAACGGCCATCTGATCGCCATCGAAATCGGCGTTGAATGCGGTGCACACCAGCGGATGAAGCTGAATTGCCTTTCCTTCGATCAGTAAAGGTTCAAATGCCTGAATCCCCAACCGGTGGAGCGTTGGAGCACGATTCAACATGATCGGGTGTTCCCGAATGACTTCTTCGAGAATATCCCAGACCTCGGGACCCTCCCGCTCCACCATCTTCTTCGCGGCCTTGATGGTCGAGGAAAGCCCCTGGAACTGAAGTTTGCTAAAAATGAAGGGCTTGAACAGTTCCAACGCCATCTTCTTTGGCAGGCCACACTGGTGAAGTTTAAGCGTAGGGCCCACCACGATGACCGAACGGCCAGAATAATCGACCCGCTTTCCAAGCAAATTCTGCCTGAAACGGCCCTGCTTGCCCTTGATCATGTCCGCCAAGGATTTCAGAGGTCGCTTGCTGGTCCCGGTGATCGCCCGACCTCGGCGCCCGTTGTCCAGCAGCACATCGACGGATTCCTGCAACATGCGTTTTTCATTGCGCACGATGATGTCCGGAGCATTGAGATCCAGTAACCGGTTCAGCCGGTTATTGCGGTTAATCACTCGACGATAGAGATCGTTCAGATCCGATGTCGCAAAACGCCCGCCGTCCAGCGGCACCAGTGGCCTCAATTCCGGAGGCAATACCGGAAGGACGGTAAGAACCATCCATTCCGGACGATTTCTCGAGCTAGACAGGGATTCAATCACTTTCAACCGTTTCGAAAGTTTCTTGATTTTGGTTTCCGCACTGGTTGAAGCGATCTGTTCACGCAAATGAACGACTTCAGCCGCTAGATCGATGGATTTAAGAAGATGGTAAACGGCTTCGGCGCCCATTTTTGCTTCAAACTCGTCACCGTGTTCTTCAACCATTTCAAGGTATTCTTCGTCGGTCAGCAACTGCCCCTTCTCCAGCGGCGTCATGCCGGGATCGATGACCACGAAAGATTCGAAATAGAGAACCCGCTCGATGCCGCGCAAAGTCATGTCGAGCAACAGCGCGATCCGAGAAGGAAGTGATTTCAGAAACCAGATATGTGCAACGGGACTGGCCAGATCGATGTGTCCCATGCGTTCACGTCGAACCTTCGAAAGCGTCACCTCGACACCGCATTTCTCGCAGATCACACCCCGGTGTTTCAGGCGCTTGTACTTGCCGCACAGGCATTCGTAATCGCTGACAGGGCCGAAAATCTTGGCGCAGAACAATCCATCCCGTTCCGGCTTGAAGGTCCGGTAGTTGATGGTTTCAGGCTTTTTCACTTCCCCGTAGGACCATGATCGGATTATCTCCGGCGATGCCAGACCGATCCGAATTTTGTCAAACTCTTCGACCTGACTCTGACTTTTTAAATATTTCATTAAATCTTTCAAGGGGTTCTCTCCTGTTCAATCTGCAGAGCGACTATTCGTTTCGGCGACTCTAGAATCTCCCGTACACCGGGCATTCGCTAGTCCTGCGCCAGTTCGATATTAATGCCCAGTGATCGGATTTCTTTGATTAGTACGTTGAAAGATTCCGGCATACCTGCGTCCATTCGGAAATCCCCGTCAACAATATTCTTATACATCTTGGTTCGCCCATTGACATCGTCGGACTTCACGGTGAGCATCTCCTGCAACGTATATGCCGCACCGTAGGCTTCCAGGGCCCAGACCTCCATTTCACCAAAGCGCTGCCCCCCGAATTGAGCCTTCCCGCCCAGAGGTTGCTGGGTAACAAGACTGTAAGGCCCGGTAGAGCGGGCATGCATCTTATCGTCCACCAAATGATTCAGTTTCAGCATGTACATGTAGCCAACGGTCACTTTCCTTTCGAAAGGCTCACCGGTACGACCATCGCACAAGGTAGTCTGGCCGGATTCCGGCAACTCAGCCAGGGCCAGCATGTACCTGATCTCCTGTTCGCTTGCCCCGTCAAACACCGGTGTAGCCATGGGAACACCGGCACGCAGATTGGAAACAAGCTCTCCGACCTCTCCGTCGCTCAGGGACTCGATGTCCTCTGCCTGGCCGCTCGAGTTGTAGATCTTGTCCAGGTACTCGCGATATTCGCTGATGGTCGATTGGGCCTCGATCATCCGACCAAGTTTCAGCCCAAGGCCTTTTGCTGCCCACCCGAGGTGGGTTTCCAAAACCTGTCCGACGTTCATTCGGGACGGTACCCCGAGAGGATTCAATACGATGTCGACGGGCGTCCCGTCTTCCATGTGCGGCATGTCTTCGACCGGAACGATCTGTGAAATAACCCCCTTGTTTCCGTGCCTCCCGGCCATCTTGTCCCCAGGCTGGATACGCCGCTTGACCGCGAGATAGACCTTGACCATCTTGAGAACACCCGGCGCCAGATCGTCGGCCATGGAAATCTTGCGCCGTTTTTCCTCGAAACGAGCATCGAAGTCTTCCCTCTGTCGGG
>JANXGZ010000032.1 GCA_024958995.1 Methylococcales bacterium
GAATTACCTCTACTCTGGCCTCTTCCACTCCACACGTCACCAGAATGAAGCGCGACTGTTCATCCCGAACACTGATAAAGTCGCACTTGCTGAACGCCGCCCCCAAGCCGATTTCCGATTCTTGATGGTGAAATGGCCCAACGCTTACCCCAACAACGGCCACTTTTTTCCCTAATCGCTTGGCCAGGTCGATCAGGCGATAGTATTCCTTCAACCACTTATTGGTTTCAGGGGTATCGAAGAAAAGCCCTCCACCGCCAACAACCACCACATCTGCTCGAAGAAATTGCCACAGAGACCGGATGGTTTCAGAACGATTTGACTTGATCAGCGCCTTCAACAGGCTCCAGGGGGTTTTCGGGAATGGCCTGAACGCGGCCACCGAATGCAGCCTGGAAGTCAGTTGTGGCTGATCGGAATAGACTGCAAGTCTGATGTCAGCGGTTGACAGGCCGTCGATGATGCTCGCCAGAATCGCCTCATCCCCGGTATTTCCCTGGCCGTAATAACCGAAAACGCAATAATTTGAGGTCACCCTACAATCTCTGCCAGCGTGCGGTGGTCAAGAGACCAGTTTGTTCTGGATATCATTCAGGATCGCAGGCCAGGAATAACGGGAGTTAACGAATTCGTATCCCTTGGCCCCCAGGGATTCCCGTGCACGTCCATCCGCCAGCAGCCGCAGGATTTCGTCCCTGAACTCGGCATCCGTTTCTGCGATCAAGATCTGGTGACCCGGCTCAGCACCGATTCCACCATTGCCCACGGGCGACGTTATCACTGGTTTTCTCGAATAGAGTGCCTCCAATACCTTATTTTGCTGGCCACTGCCGATCTCCATTGGAAAGGCAAAGATATCTATGCCACCCACATATCTCCAGATATTGTCCACAGTGCCTGTGACAACAACCCCCGGAATGTTCTCCAGATCCCGAATACGTTGCACGGGGTCCCTGCCTATGATCACAAGCTTCGCCTCCGGCTCGGTTTTCCGTACTTCCTGGAAAATCGCTGCCAGACGCTCAGCCGCCCGGATATTTGGCGGGTACCCCATGTGTCCGAGGTAGCCAATGCATTTCTCGCCGAACCGCACCGCCTCGTCAACGAGATCATTGGTGTGAACCCCATTGGGCACCAGTGACACTTTGCTATCGCTTTTCTCCCTCCCGCTGCCTACAGCAAGGTCAGCAGGGGAAATATAGAAGGTATGATCGGCAAGCTCGGCAGTGCGCCGTTCCCTGTTTCTGATTTTCCTGGCCTCAAGTTTCCGAAACAGTGAATCTGTGCCGAGTCGCAAAACGTGGAGGTAGGTAGAGTCAATCTGATCAACCACCAGTCGATTGGCAGTCGCATATTTCTTGACCAACTCAAAATACTTGGAGTCTGCACAGAGCGCTACGTCATAACGCTTCCCTTCAAGCTCGGACCTCACGAAGCGCCGTAACTGAGCTTCGTCGTATCGAAAGGCCGTAAAGGAACAGGTACCGGGGAGCAGACAGTAGACAAATGTGGCAAGTTTGCGCAGCAATGACACCTTGACTGGCTTTCGATCCCAAACCGCTACCCGATTGCACAGGTGCTCCATCGCGCGGATATCCTCGTCGGGCGTGGGCAGATTCGAAATGATAACCAAGTCGATGTCATAGGATTCACTGAGAAACTCTATGATTGGGTAGTAACGGACAGAATAACCGTTTTTTCGAACCGGGAAGGGTAAGTCGCTCATCAACAGAATCAAACTCTGCTTTCGTCCGTGATTCATTGTTGTCCCTATACGACTTGGCGCTTGGCCTTTTCCTGAATATGAAGCTCTCGAACCGTCCTGCTCCACCCTATTTTTGAGTATAGCACTGGCGAAAAAAGCCACTCACTTTTGCAAAGGTAGCCGTTTGCCAAGCGGTAGATTTTCGACTGTAATTCTGCGTGAGTTCCGAGTTCTTGTTCTCAAAACGTTCAAAAGGATCGAACACATCCATGGCGTCCAACAGCGTCCCCGTAAAGATTGTCCATGTCGTTTCGGGTGATCTTTGGGCCGGGGCGGAAGTTCAGGCTTACCAATTGTGCCTTGCATTGAAACAACGGGAAGACGTGGAGGTCGGGGTCATCACCTTCAATTCAGGAACCTTGGCCGATCGCCTCAGGCAGGGTGGGATTCCGGTGCACGTGGTCGACGAAACTCAGTTATCAGCCCCTCTGATGGTGTACGCAATCACAAAAATCCTCCGGCACGAACGGCCTGAGGTGGTCCACACGCACGGCCAGAAAGAAAACATCCTGGGCTCTGCGGCCGCAGTCATTTCCCGGGTACCGGCGTGCATTCGTACTGTACATGGCAATCCTGAGAACCTATTCCACTGGCGTAGGCCTCACAAGCCGATTTTGAAGGTTGTTGATTTCCTGGCGGGCCGTTTCTTCCAGAACGCCATTATCGCCGTGTCCGAGCAACTCAGGGAACGCATGCAGGGCTCGTATCCCGGCAAGGTCCATAAGATCAATAATTTTATCGACGTCGACAGCCTTCGCCAGAGTCACCCTCCTGCCGAATGCAGGAAAACCAGACAGGCAAGGCGCATTGGCCTGGTCGGCCGACTCGTTCCGGTCAAACGAGTCGACCTTTTCCTTGAGACCGTGAAAATCCTGAGGACCGCCTATCTCCCCGACATTGAAGCCTTGGTAATCGGCGACGGACCTTTAAGAGCGCAGCTCATAAACCAGGCAAAAGCCCTTGAAATCGATGACATCGTCAGTTTTTCAGGCTTCGTTGATCCAGTCTATCCACTCTTGAGCTCTCTGGATGTACTGGTCATGCCCTCTGACCACGAAGGGTTACCGATGGTGCTGATTGAAGCGCAGGCATTGGAGGTACCTGTTGTTGCACATGCAGTCGGAGGCATTCCGGAGGCACTGGCAAACGGACAGGCAGGCTACCTTGTGCAGGATCATTCACCGGCCGGCTACGCCCAGGTCATCGCGACTGCGTTAGGCTCCCCACACACGGATGAAAACCGGGGACTCGCGCTGGCCAACGTGCGGGCCAATTTTGGATGGACCACCAATACAGAAGAATACCTCAGGCTCTATCGATCCCTGTAGCTGGAGCTGGAGCTGGAAGACATACCTGAAATTAATCCCACATCCCGGTCCCCGTGCCCCGTCATTGCTGGTGTGCCTACCCGCCTCACCTGTTTTTTCTTCCGCTCCCGCTGGTCCTGGCTCAAGATGTTGTTCAATGAGACGACCAGTGCCAAATGGATCCATAGGAACGGATAATACGCAACCGTTACAAACTGGCCAGCGATAACAAATCCCAAGAGCGATAGATTCGAACAGAGTCCAATCAGATTGATTCGCTCCTTGCCACAAGGCGACTGAAACTTCTTCGCTTTCGAATAGGCTATGTAGATAAGGGATAGAAAAATGATCAACCCAACTATTCCGGCATCAGTGCCCACCTGTATAAAGATATTGTGTGGTAACTGGGCCTTTTTGAAGAGCACGTCCTCAGGATAATTGCGCTCGAAATAAGGGGCAAAATTGAAGAAGCCAACCCCCAAAACCGGGTGCTCCTTTATCATTTCTACCCCATTCAGAAAGTAAACAACCCGTTGCTTGGACGTTCGGTCCTGACCAATGGATTCGAACCGCTCTTTCTGCTGATCAGGCAGGAACGTCCAGATCAGGAAAAACGAAACAGCGATTGCGATTAAAACCTTCGGCCTGAAAATAAATCGGTAATTCATCACTACCAATTGACATACCAACGCCACCTGCGCGCCTCGTGAACTAGCACCCAGAATGACCATGATAGCGGTGATCGGCATGAGCATAAGAATGAGATACCAAAGCTTCCCAACAGAGGGCTTTACTGCATGAGCGAACGCCCAGGCCAAGGGCCAAAATACCAGCATTTGAATAGCCAGCTCCCCTGAATTCTCAAAGAATCCTGCCGGCCCCATCAGTCCCCATTTTGTGAAGGAAAAACCGCGAGCGGCCCACGTTAATGCCAGAGAAAGAGAAATCTTGAAAGAGGCCAAGAGAAAAATTGAGACGAAAACAAATAATCTTTCTCTCGTATTTACTATATTTATTATTATGA
>JANXGZ010000144.1 GCA_024958995.1 Methylococcales bacterium
TTTCAGGCAGCGTGATCCTTTTCGCCCAGGCACTCTGAACAATTCGCCCCCAGTACGAAAACGAATACATACATCACCCCATTCGGATCCGACACCGCTGACAGTGTCATTGCTACACACAAGCGTACCGCCAAGCTCCGTGATCCGGAGCGGTGTTCGAAGCGACCAGGCAATCGTCTTCTTCGGATCAAAGCCATCACTTAGCGCCAGCAGGTAAAGTTCGCCACGGTAACGCCGAACCTCCCCAGCGGACCACCGAATACAAGGTAGCCGGTCACTGGCAGCATTCAGGCTTTCGGTGATTATTCGGGTCAAATTGATCTCACTGGGACAACGAAACCCCGAGCGATAAATCCAGTACCGCAGAATCGATTTTTGCTGCCTCCTGTTGAAATCGGAAAGAGCCTCCAGGCGAACCGTGTTACGCTCCGCAACCACGACCGAATCAAACCAGGAATCGACCTGCTGATCGAGCATCTGCTGGGCATCGGCACAATGTCCACCTGCCCGAGCAAGGGTTTTAGCCATCCCAGGCCACCGGCTTTTCAAACGAGGAATGATTTCCAGGCGCAGGTAATTCCGCTGGTAAGAAGTATCCTGATTGCTCGGGTCATCCAGCCAGACCAAGCCGTTCCTTTCCGCATATTTACGCAGGGAATCCCTCGAAACGCCCAATAATGGTCGATGAAGAACCCCTGCCCCGAAACTGGTCGAGGCGGGCATGCCCGAAAGGCCCTTCAAGCCGCTCCCACGGAGTAATTGTAAGAGAATCGTTTCAGCCTGATCATCGCGGTGCTGGGCCACGAGAACAACCGACCGGTCGGTGACCAGCGACCGCAACGCCTCGTAGCGTGCTAGCCGGGCTGCTTCCTCGGGGCTTTGTCCCCGTTCAGGATAACTGTCAACCGTAAGGACCTTTGACCGTAACCCGAAGCTTTCACAGACTCTCAAACAATGCATCGCCCAGGTCTCGGCCTCTGGCTGCAAACCATGATTCACATGGACAGCCAGCAAGCGATCAAGGTTCGTCGCACCCACTCCGGCGGCACACAAATGAAGCAGTACAGAGGAATCGAGCCCACCGCTGAAGGCAATCAGGAAAGTCGCCCGCGGGAACGATCGGTTAAGCTGATTGAAAAAACTTTCCGGGCTCAAGGATAGCGGGGAAATGGAATGCTCGGCTTTGCAAAGTGGTCAAAGCTAGTCTTCGATGTATTCTCCATAACTCATTAGGCGCTTGTAACGGTTTGTCAGCAGGCTGTCCGTCGAGAACGAATCCAGTTCGATCAACTGATTCACAAGCTCTTCCTTGAGCATTTCTGCACCGGCCTTCATGTCCCGGTGAGAACCGCCCAATGGTTCGGCAACAATTGAATTGATCAGGCCCAGCTCCTTCAAACGAGCAGAAGTAATCGCCATGGCTTCTGCGGCTAGTTCCGCCTTGTCGGCACTCTTCCAGAGGATCGATGCGCAACCTTCCGGGGAAATAACAGAATAGGTGCTGTACTCCAGCATCAACAACCGGTCGCCCACCCCGATCGCCAGCGCCCCGCCAGACCCGCCTTCGCCGATCACGGTGCAGATGATCGGTACCCGTAGTTTCGACATCTCAAACAGGTTCCGTGCGATAGCCTCGCTTTGTCCTCGTTCTTCTGCGCCAATCCCAGGGTAAGCGCCCGGAGTATCAATAAAACAGAGGATCGGTAAGCCGAATCGCTCGGCTAGCTTCATCAACCTCAGGGCTTTTCGATAACCTTCGGGTTTGGGCATTCCGAAGTTACGGTAAAGCTTCTCCTTGGTATCGCGGCCTTTCTGGTGTCCGATCACGACCACGGATCGGTCATTCAGGCGCGCCAGACCACCCACGATAGCCGGATCGTCCCGAAAGCTGCGATCACCGTGCAGTTGATTGAAATCGGT
The DNA here is from genome assembly GCA_024958995.1 of Methylococcales bacterium. Taxonomy (GTDB): domain Bacteria; phylum Pseudomonadota; class Gammaproteobacteria; order Methylococcales; family UBA1147; genus UBA1147. Next base: position 1,921 of record JANXGZ010000144.1, read on the forward strand.
AAACAACAGCTCTATATAATCTAGCGTATAGGGTCTACGCGGATGCCGGGACAACTGCGAAATCTGCCAAGCCGAGAGCGACGAAAAGATGGACTCCGTTAACTTCCGACTTTTTTCTTCCAAACGGGTAATTTCTTCCGAAATATTGATTTCATGGTCAAAACCAACGTTGCGGAGTTCTTCGATTTTCTCCTCCAGTTCAGAAATAGGCTGTTCAAAATCAAGAAATTTGAGATTCATAATCCAGTCAGTGCTTATTTGTGTGCCAGTAAACCCGCTTTCAGTATTTTTTTATCCCCCAACTGAAAACCGAATATCCTGCGTTGTGATCGATTGTGCTTAATCTTACCGGCTTTTACGACGGGCTAAAAGGGTTGGTGACATGAATCCAGGAGGATTCTGCTAAAAATACATGCCCGAAAAACAGCTACGCTTAAACGTTCTGAATCAAGGTTTTTGCACCGTCTTGTCGAGTTCACGCAATCGCCTGAGCTTCTTCGCAATCTTGATCTCGAGTCCTCTTTCAACTGGCTGGTAATAACATTTTTCGCCCAGCAGTTCAGGAAAGTAGTTTTCTCCTGCGGCATAGCCCTCGGCTTCATCGTGTGCGTAACGGTACTTTCTGCCATAATCGAGATCCCGCATTAATTCGGTCGGCGCGTTCCTGAGATGCAGCGGAACATCGAAACTGCCGCTGTTCCTGACATCCTGCATCGCCGCCTTAAAGGCCTTGTACACAGCATTGCTTTTTGGCGCACAGGCGAGATAAACAACGGCCTGGGCAAGCCCAAGTTCACCTTCTGGGCTGCCGAGTCTTTCCAGGCTTTCCCACGCATTCATGGCCAACTGTAAAGCCCGAGGGTCGGCATTGCCAATGTCTTCGGAAGCAATCCGGACGAGCCTTCTGGCCAAGTAAACCGGATCGCAACCGCCTTCCAGCATCCTGCAAAGCCAGTAAAGAGCCGCATCGGGCGCACTACCCCGAACCGATTTGTGCAAGGCTGAAATCTGGTTGTAAAAATCCTCTCCCTGCTTGTCAAACCGACGAACGCCACCAGCAATCACCGCCTTCACAGTCTCGGATGAAATCAATCCGGTCGAACCGCCCGGCTCGGGCATGTCCGCTGCCAACTCAAGATAATTGAGCAGTTTCCTGGCATCACCATCCGCTGCCTCCACCAGCATTCTTTTTCCGTCGCTACCAATGCTTTTCCCCTCCCCCCCAATGCCTCGCTCAGGATCCAGCAACGCCTGATCGACAAGCTCGTCTAACGCATGTTTATCCAGGGTTTTCAGAACATAGACACGGCTCCTCGAAAGAAGGGCATTGTTAAGGGCAAACGAAGGGTTCTCGGTGGTAGCCCCCATAAAGCAGACCGTACCATCCTCGACATGGGGCAGGAAAGCATCCTGCTGGGACTTGTTAAAGCGATGAACCTCGTCAACAAAAAGAATGCTCCTACGATTTTTACCGTCAAGAAGCGCGGACGCTTTTGCAATAGCCTCCCGGATATCCTTGACACCAGAGAGAACCGCGGAAAGCGCCATGAATTCTGCATCCGCCCGCCGGGCAATTAGGCGCGCCAGCGTCGTTTTTCCAGTCCCCGGAGGACCCCAGAACACCATGGAATGCAGATGCCCGCCTGCAACCGCCTGGTAAAGCGGCTTGCCCTTTTCCAGCAGGTGTTTTTGTCCGACATATTCGTCCAGACAGCGAGGCCGCATGCGCTCAGCCAAAGGCTTGTAAACATTCGGCATCAATGAACTTTCCTCACTGTTTGTTCAGGCCAATCGCCTGTTCCAAGCGTTCGGGCAAAACCATATGACTACAACCAGGATCAAAAGTCTTCGAGAATATCGGCGCCATCTGGGGCTACGAATTCAAAAGTCGAGGCTTCAATAGGAACATTGATGCGTGAATTGTAAAACGTGATTCGGGTCACCTGCCCAAAGCTGTCTGCCAGTTCCATTCCCCGCAGCCGATCCTTGTTGAGTTCGAGTTTAATGTGCCTGAAACTGCTGTCTTGCAACCTGGGGACCAGGCGAACCCAGCGCACATTTCCATTCCCGCCCTGTGCATCGACCAGGAAATCATGATCGAGATCAACCTGACCGGTTAACAAAAGTGCAGGTGTGGAACCAATCGTGTTACCCAATGGTTTGACCGTCACCTGCTCCAGGTCCGCATCATAAAACCATATTTTTTCACCGTTTGACACGATCTGTTGCTGATAAGGTTGAAGATAGTCCCAACGGAACCTGCCAGGTTTTGACAGTAGGAATCTTCCACTCATGGGTCGCCCAGATCGGCCGTCTTCATCAAGGGTAACCTGCTCGAATTCAGCAGAGAATGTATGGGTCGCGTCAAGAAAGCGGTTCAATTCAATCAGTACCTCCGCAGCCAGTAACTGGCTACAGGCCATGATCAGTATCGATAGCATTAGTCCACGGTATCGTTGGCAATGGCCAGTGGCGGACCGCACAACCCTAAAGGCTGTATATTTTTCCATGGAAGATTTCCTGTGAAGACGAACTGCCCCGACTGCAAGTCAGGGCAATGGATTCATGGCCGGAAGAACGGATGCGGAAATCAGTCGCGGACAGGAGCGGCTGCCAGAACTTCTCTCGAACCATTGGATTCAGGCGAGCTGACCACGCCGGCACGTTCCATGTCTTCGACGATTCGGGCAGCCCGATTGTAACCGATCTTGAATTTCCTCTGGACGCTTGAAATGGATGCCCGCCGTGACTCGGTCACGAACCACACAGCGTCGTCGTACAGCAAATCGGACTCGCTATCACCGTCATCACCGGCCCCCGGCAGTCCGGTTTCGTCCGTTTCCCTCGTGATTTCCTCCAAATAGAGGGCCTTTCCGGTCGCTTTCAGGAAATCCACAACGCTATGCACTTCATGGTCATCAACAAACGCTCCGTGGGCTCTCGTCGGAATGTTGCTGCCCGATCTCTGATACAACAGATCGCCGTTGCCAAGCAGGCTTTCTGCGCCAGACTGGTCGATGATAGTGCGCGAATCAATCTTGGAGGAAACCTGGAATGCTACACGGCTAGGGATGTTCGCCTTGATCAACCCGGTCAGAACATCCACCGAAGGTCGTTGGGTGGCCAGAATCAAGTGAATTCCCGCCGCTCGCGCCTTCTGAGCCAGGCGTGCAATCAGCTGTTCGACCTTTTTGCCCACGATCATCATCATGTCCGCCAGTTCGTCGATTACGATGACGATACTGGGTAGCGGCTCTAGATTCGGGACCTCCACCAGATCCTCCGCAAGCGGATCCGGACTGAACAACGGATCCTTGATCGGTGTTCCGTTTTTTTCGGCCGCCGCGACCTTCCGGTTGTACCCTGTCAGGTTGCGTACCCCCAGCATGGACATCAGACGGTACCGGCGTTCCATTTCAGCCACCGACCAACGCAAGGCATTAGCTGCCTCCTTCATGTCAGTGACAACCGGTGTCAACAGGTGCGGGATACCTTCGTACACTGACAGTTCCAACATTTTGGGATCAATCATGATCATCCGAATATCGGCCGGAGTCGACTTATACAACAAGCTCAGAATCATCGCATTGATCGCGACTGATTTACCCGAACCCGTGGTCCCGGCAACTAGCAGATGGGGCATCTTGGCCAGGTCGACAATCACCGGCTTACCGCCGATATCCTTACCCAGTACCAGTGTCATCGGAGAAACAGCACCCTCGAAGACCTTCGACGACAGGACTTCCCTGAGCGAGACCGTCTCCCGCTCCTCATTCGGGATTTCAAGGCCGATAACCGACTTACCAGGAATTACCTCGACAATGCGCACACTGCAAACAGACAAGGCACGCGCCAGGTCCTTAGACAGCCCGCTGACACGGCTCACCTTGACTCCGGCAGCCGGCTTGAGCTCGAACCGGGTAATGACCGGTCCAGGGTGAACCCCCACCACTTCGACATCAACACCAAAGTCGCGAAGAATCTCTTCTACCTTTCGCGAAAGTGAATTAAGAATACCTTTCGAGTAACCCTTTACAAACGAGGGATATTCATCCAGCAACGACAATTTCGGCAAACTTCCACCCATTGCGCCGAACAGGTCCCCCTGCCTCTCCTTTTCGGCCCGCCCGCTGGTTTGAATCGGCGCTAGTACTGGATCTATTTTTCGCCGCCTGGAAGGTTTTGCCTTCTTTGCCCTGGGCACCGGAGAAAGATCGGCAGAGGAATCCCGCGACCTCGTCGTACTGGTCAGTAGAACCCGGGGTACAGCCGCTGCCGCCCTGCCGAACCAGTCCAGAAGGATCAGCGTATATTTGCCGACCCAGTCGACCAGAGCAATCCAGGAAAACCCAGTACACAGTGTGACTCCGGCTAGGAAACCAGCGACCAGCAACAAGGTCGCTCCAGTGAGCCCGAAGGAATTGATCAGAACCTGGCCAAACTGTTCTCCCACCAAGCCGCCGGTTGTTTCAGGCAAGGGGAATCGGATCCGTAGGAAATGGACATAGGCAAGAGACGCGCCGCCAAGAATGGTCATTACGAATCCGAACCAGCGCAATCCAAACTTCCAGCCAATCGGTTGAGTCTTGCGGCCCCGGTAGGACACCACGCCCCTATACCCGATCATGATCGGGAACAAAAACGCCATGATTCCGAACACAGTCAGAAAAAAATCCGAAACCCAGGCACCCACCGCGCCTCCGGCATTCTTGATCTCTGCTCCAGTACCGCTGCTACTCCAGCCTGGATCGTCCAAATTGAACGTTGCCAGTGCAATCAGGAAAAACAAGGCAAGCGCCGTCATAACCAGCAGCGCAACCTCACGCATTCCCCGTACCAGTTCATCACCGCAGGGTTCGGACATAGTCTGATTCCTTTGCGCTGTCATTTTCTTAACCAGATTCTAGCTAATGAGTATATCCCATTATATTTAATGAATTTTTATTTTCAATCAAAGCAAGTCTTTACGAATCGAAAGGTCGTTGCCATACTAGCCGCCATTCTGGAAATGTTGCCGGAATAAAAAAGCATAAAGGACCCTTGATGAATGAAAACAAACACTGCCGACTCCTGATTCTGGGCTCGGGCCCGGCTGGCTATACTGCGGCGGTATACGGAGCCCGCGCCAACCTGAACCCGGTCTTGATTACCGGGCTGGAACAGGGAGGGCAATTAACGACAACCACCGATGTCGACAACTGGCCGGGTGACTCGGACGGAGTGATGGGTCCCGAATTGATGGAACGGATGCGCAAACATGCCGAACGTTTCAATACAGAGATCATTTTCGACCACATTCACACCACCGACCTGTCGGTCCGGCCATACAGGCTGATCGGCGATTCGGGAACATACACCTGCGATGCATTGATTATCGCTACCGGGGCATCGGCAAGATACCTCGGTCTCGATTCGGAGCAGGCATACCGGGGAAGAGGCGTTTCCGCATGTGCAACCTGCGACGGTTTCTTTTTCAAGGGCCGCAATGTCGCCGTGGTCGGAGGCGGCAGCACGGCCGTCGAAGAAGCCCTGTACCTGAGCAATATCGCCGCGCATGTAACGGTGGTTCATCGAAGAGACAGATTCCGTGCGGAAAAAATTCTCTGCGACCGGCTTCTCGAAAAATCCAGCAACGGCAACGTTTCAATCGAATGGAATCACGTGCTGGACCAAGTCGTAGGTGATGACATGGGCGTAACCGGGACAGTTCTGAAAAACGTACAGAGCGGAGCAACGAAACAGCTGGAGGTACACGGCGTATTCATCGCCATCGGCCATACTCCGAACACCGGTATTTTCGATGGTCAGCTCGAGATGGAGAATGGCTACATCCAGGTAAAGGGTGGCTGTTCTGGGAATGCTACCGAAACCAGCGTACCCGGCATTTATGCAGCGGGCGATGTTGCCGATTCGATCTACCGGCAAGCAATCACTTCAGCGGGTGCTGGCTGCATGGCAGCACTGGACGCGGAAAAGTTCCTCGATGAACTGGCTAACCAGTAAACCAGCCGATCAAGGGAAAAATGCTACGGACAACGCCTGCTCGGCAACCCGCGACAGGCTCCAGCCGGTTTGGATATTAATAACGGGCTCCCGGGCACAGCCATCAGCGTTGATTTTACCCAGATAGTGGCCTTGCACAGTAGCCAGTATTTTTGCGGGTAGAGCGATGCCCTGGGTAGGGCGTCGTTTTCGTAATACTGCGGACCCGACAGGAAAGATTCTCCCCACCCAAAACTCATGCCCGACACCATCAGATCCCGCACCCTGAACAGCCTTGATGCAATCGACCGAGATGCCTGGAATGCACTCACGGGGGCCCAATACCCCTACCTGAGGCACGAATTCCTGAGCAATCTCGAGCAACACGATTGCCTTGGCCAGAAAACTGGCTGGATACCCGCACACAAGGTCTTCGAAACCGCTGAGGGACAGCTCGTTGCCGGCGTGCCGATGTATGTAAAATCCAATTCTTTCGGCGAATTCGTTTTCGACTGGGCCTGGGCGAACGCCTACCATCACCATGGCATCGAATACTACCCGAAGCTGGTCATTGCCTCCCCGTTCACACCGGCAACCGGCCCGCGGATTCTTATCGCCAAACCGTACCGTTCTGAACAGATGCAGAAAAAGGTCATCCGGGCGGTGATCGAAGAAGCAGCCAGTCTCAATCTTTCAGGCCTGCATATCCTGTTCGTGAAGGATCGGCTGGAAATCGAACAGCCTGAGCTACTGAAGAGAACCGGTTTCCAGTTCCACTGGCACAACCACAGTTATACCCGGTTCAATGACTTCACCGATCTGCTGACCTCTAAAAAAAGAAAACAGATTAACAGAGAAAGGCGCCGGCTAGCCGAATCAGGAATCCGCATGGAACGCATACTGGGCCGTGACGTTTCCGAGGTCCAGTGGCTGGAATTCTACGAACATTACCGTTCGACCTTTTTGAATTACGGAAATTATCCGGCCCTGACGTTACCGTTTTTTCTCGAAACGGCACGGATGATGGGAGAACAACTGCTGCTGGTGACCGCAAACCACAATCAACAGATGATCGCCTCATCTTTTTTCCTGGTCGGCGATTCAACACTGTACGGGCGCTACTGGGGCTGCACCGAAAAGGTTCCAGGACTGCACTTTGAAACCTGTTATTATCAGGGCATTGAATTCTGTATAGAAAGAGGGCTTTCCCGTTTCGAACCCGGGGCCCAGGGCGAACACAAGATTAGCCGAGGATTCCTGCCGGTCGCCACATGGTCTGGACACTGGATCAGAGACAGTCGGTTCAGAAATCCGATCTCGGCATTTGTTGAGGAAGAAAGCCGCCAGGTTTGTCAGCGGATAAAAGATCTGGCCCGTCATTCACCTTACAGAGCATCTTCTAAAGCTCGGCCCGAAATGCGGGCCTGAACAGCTCCCCGCCAAAAGCCTCACTACCCACCAGCATCTGCTCTATACACAGTCTCATGCTGACCTTGCTCAATGCCACCGATCCGGACGAGGGCTTCCCGGATCCGGAAACCGCGTTGACCGAACCAAATGGTCTACTCGCGATCGGTGGATGCCTGTCACCCCGGCGCCTGATCAGTGCCTATCAACAGGGCATCTTTCCATGGTTCAATCCCGGCGAC
>JANXGZ010000018.1 GCA_024958995.1 Methylococcales bacterium
ATTTCATCCCGGGAAATCGAATCCTTCTCTCGGATCACTATACGCACAAGGTCCTTCAAACAAGCATTCAGCTCTATTGCTACTCCAAACTGTCCTTTCTACTGCTGTTCATTAAAAGACACATCAACCATTTTATGGGCCTGTTACAAATACCACTCGGTGGTTTGAGAAAGTGGAATCAAAGGCAATGGGAAGCCGCAAAAACATGTAATCTTGGTATCTGGAAACAGGACTTCTTGGCCATCAACGGATTTGACGAGTCATTTGAAGGCTGGGGTTATGAGGACTCGGACCTAGTGATCCGGCTGATCAAGACAGGTATTCATCGAAAAAGCGGACGTTATGCGGTCCCGGTCCTGCATTTATGGCATCCGACACATGATCGGAGTCAAGAACATAAAAACCGGATTAAACTGCAAAACACTCTCAAAAAACACGCCCGGATAGTCATCGACAAAGGAGTCAACCAGCACCTAGGCAGTCAGACAAAGACCGAAACGCTGTCCATGCCATAATGGATCAAAAAGCAACGAATGCCAGTTGCCAGCTGGTAAAAAGCATGGGTTTATTGGTTGTCCAACGCACTTTCGGCTCAGAAGACTATCCGACCATTGATCTCGAAAGGACTTACTTTCGTAACAAGACCGTGAAGATATTCTGACTGCAAATCATTCTTTATCACCCATAAACCGTTGGCGAGTAGACGCTTGAATGCGCAAGCGTATGGACAAGCGCACGGGGCTCAGGGATACTTTCCCTTCATCAATTACAATCAGTGTCAGAGGGGATAAACAATGGGCTTTATGCAGGGTAAACGTGTCTTGATCGTCGGATTGGCAAGCAACCGATCCATCGCCTGGGGAATTGCACAGGCCATGCACCGAGAAGGAGCGGAACTGGCGTTTACCTACCAGAATGACAAGCTGAAAAGCCGGGTCATGAAGATGGCCACTGAATGCAACTCCTCAATTACCATCGAGTGCGACGTCGCCAGTGATGAACACATCCAGAACGTGTTCGACGCCCTGGCCACGGAATGGGACGGGCTGGACGGGATCGTTCATTCGGTTGCCTTTGCTCCCCGTGATGCCCTGGATGGTGAATACCTGGATGCTGTTACCCGCGAAAATTTCCTTGCCGCCCACGATATCAGTTCCTACAGTTTCTCCGCCCTGGCAAAGGCAGGACAGCCCATGATGGAAGGCCGGGAAGCCGCATTGCTGACCCTGAGTTACCTCGGGGCCCAAAGGGTCATACCCAACTACAACGTCATGGGTGTAGCCAAGGCAAGCCTGGAAGCGAATGTCCGGTACATGGCCAGCAGCCTGGGTCCTAAGGGTATCCGGGTCAACGGCATTTCCGCCGGTCCTATCCGCACCCTGGCCGCATCCGGGATCGCCAATTTCCGTGACATGTTGAGCAAGGCAGCGAACGCAGCTCCGCTGCGGAAAAACGTTTCAATTCAAGAAGTCGGGAATGTTGCGGCATTCATGTGCTCGGATCTGGCCTCAGGTGTGACCGGGGAAATTACCTATGTCGATGCCGGATACAACATCACCGGACTCACCAATCTCAGCTGAAAAACATTGGCCGCGCCTGGAGAAGAGACGGCTGGATGGCCAGATTAAAATCGGAAAAGCTGTTGATGGGCTTTCGGTTTAGGCGGTCAAAACAGTAATCCAACTTCGTTTCCCACGGCCAGGCAGTGACTCGCTTAGCCGGGCAAGGAATCAAACGGGAGCAAGCCTTGATGTGGGCAATTGCAACCGCCCCTATCCCACGCTTTCGCTAGAAGATTCTTGTCTGTGGTCCGCCATTGCGAGACCGTCAGTCAGCAAGGACGCCTTTCTCTCCTTCACTGCGAGCAATGATCACCGCGCCGCAGGAATCGCTGAACACGTTGACGACAGTGCGGCACATGTCAAGGACCCGATCAACTGCCAGGATCAACCCGATCCCCTCCAGAGGCAAGCCAACGGCAGACAGAATGATACTGATTGCAACTAGGCTGGCTGCGGGGATTCCGGCAACCCCAATCGAGGTCAGCAATGCTGTCAAAAGAACCGTAAACTGCTCCACAAGACCCAAATTCAGACCATAGGCTTGTGCAATGAACATCGCAGCGATGCATTCATAGAGAGCAGTTCCATCCATATTCACCGTTGCCCCGAGGGGCAGGACGAAACTGGTCGTCCGGTTCGAAACCCCGGCCTGGTGCTCCACACAATCCATGGTGATGGGTAAGGTCGCCGACGACGAACTGGTTGAAAAGGCCGTCAGAATGGCCGGCAACATGATCCTGTAATGTCGTACAGGGCTGATTCCTCCCAGGAACCACAATAACCCGGGCAGAACGATGAATAAATGCGCAGCCAGAGCCCCCAAAACGGTAAAGAAAAAATAGGCAAGCGGTACGAAAACCCCGATGCCCGTCGATGAAACCACTTTAGCCACTAGGCCAAACACTCCGATCGGTGCAAACTTCATGATCAGGTTGGTCATGGCCATCATGACATCAAGCACCCCGTTCCAGAACAGGGTCAGGACTTTTCGCTTCGATGGTTCGATCCGGGTCATCAGGAATCCAAACAGCAAACCGAAAAAAATCAGGCCCAGCATCTGGCCTTCGGCCGCAGCCAATACGATATTCGGCGGGACCATCCGAAGAAAGATTCCGGCGATGTCTCCGGCGCCCCGTCCTCCGATCTTCTCGGTGATTTCATCTGTTTCCGCCGACAAGCCGATCCGCTCCCTCGCCGGTTCCCCATCAATGATCCCAGGAGACAGGATGTTCACGAACAACAGGCCAATCAGAATCGACAGCAGGCTTGTCGTCATGTAATAACCGACGGTTTTCGCACCCAGTCGACCAACCCCGCCCTGCTCGCCAATGTTTGCGATCCCACAGATAATCGATGACATGATCAGAGGAACAATCAGCATCTTGAGAGCATTTAGAAACGCCAGTCCGATGAAATCGAAAACCCGATAGGCCAAAGACGTCTTGGATGGGTCAAATGCGAGCACCCCGGCAACGATTGCCAGCAACAACGCGATCAGGATCTGCCAGTGTAGTTTCATGAGACGCCGTTTCTATTGTTTGTTTTCCAGAATCGAAATCTCAGCATCCTCCCGTAACTGGTCCAGAAGGTCACTAAATTCGGCATTTCCAGCCTGACCGGTCAACCATTTGATTGCCATATCCTTTTCTTTTTCATCCACCACTTGCCCGACCGGAACACCGTTTTGCACCTTCAGTAATAACGCTACCAGTTGCTCTCCCGTGGGCAAAGCCACCTGGATCGGTACTGGCTGTCCGCTTTCGGGTTTGGCGGCCTTGAACACCTCCTGAAGCAGTAGCGGTGGCGCCTTGTCGTCACCTCGACCAATCGCGCTAAGTTTGTGCAGTGTCAACCGATTGCTCTTAGCCAGTTCCGAAAACGATTTTCCGTTCGTCAATGCATCCATCAAGTCGTTGGCCTGACCTTTTGCACCATTCATCGCCTTCTGAATACGGATCTGAGCCACCACCTGACTACGCACTTCATCCAGCCGCTTGACGGTCGCCGGCCGATGTTCCTTCATGCGCAGCACCATCACTCTGTCAGCCGAGATCTCGATCGGATCACTGTTCTTTCCTTCCAGGACCTGTTCGCTGAATGCGGCCTCGACGATCTTTTTGTTGGCTCCGAATCCCTCTTTTTCATTCCTCGTGAACAATTCGGAAGATTTGACTTCAAGGCCCGCATTTTCCGCCGCAGGCACCAAACTGTCAGGATTCTCATAACTGGTCTGGGCCAGATTCTCCCCAAGTTCGTAGAAGGTATCCTCGGCTTGCTGACGACGATAGGATTTTTCAACTTCTACGCGCACCGTGGCGAAAGGCCTGACCTCACCAGCCTCAAGTTCTGTTACCTTGACCAGATGATAGCCAAATCCGGTTTTCACGATGTCAGAGACCCCGTCAAGATCGAGTGAAAATGCAGCTTTCTCGAACTCCTTGTCCATCTCACCCCGATTGATCAGCCCAAGATCGCCCCCCTGCTTTCCGGAAACAGAATCATCTGAAAGTTTTTCAGCCACTAAAGCAAAAGACTCGCCGTTCTCCAGGGCCTCCTGTGCCTTCTGGATCTTTCTCAGAGCCACCGCGTCAGCGTCTGGATCATCCTGAGTATTTATTGCGGCCAGGATATGACTAACCTTGCGCCGTTCTTTCCGAGTGAACAGATCCTGCTGCGCCTCGTAGTGTTCAAGAAGTGCTTCGTCGCTGATCTCAATCTTTTTGCCAAGGTTATCGATCGCCAGTTCAATGTACTCGACAGAAACCTGCTCAGTATTCTGGAACGAACTTTCATGTTCTTGGTAGTAAGCTTCAATTTCGCTGGCGGCCAACTCGGAGTTCGACTCGGCCAACGAAACCTTCACATATTCAATCGTTCTTTTCTGATCCCGCAGGTTCAAGAATCGCTCAAGTTCTGCCGCTGTCGAGAATGATGAGCCGGTAACACCATTCCTTAGTTGTCCAATCCTCATCCTCTGCCGCATCTGGGCAATAAAATAGGCTTCGGACATTCCCTGCGTTCTGAGGGCACTTTCGTATTTGTCCTTGTCGAAACCATTTTCTCCACGAAAATAAGGC
>JANXGZ010000062.1 GCA_024958995.1 Methylococcales bacterium
AGGATTCAGGGCCTGATCACTGGTTATTCGGCATCCGTTCAAAAATATCGATGTTTGGATTTTAAGGGAGAGGTTGGAGCGGAAGATGAGCTCGGAAGAAAGGTGCGCGTTTCTTGAAGAAAGGATCAAACGGCTAAACGACATTGGTCTAGCTTTATCGAGGGAAGACGATACCGATGTTATTTTCGAACTCATCATTGAGGAGGCTCGGAATATTACCCATGCTGAAGGAAGGACGCTTTACATGCGCAGTGATGATGGCCGGTTCATGAATTTTGAGATCCTCAGGAACGACGCCATGAAAACCGTCATGGGCGGAACGTCCAGCGTTCAAATTAGCTTCCCACCGGTCGGTTTATTCGATCCAAGCGGTGAACCGAATCTCAGTAACGTGGTTTCCTACGTAACCCATTCCGGAAAAACGGTCAATATCGAGGACGCCTACCGTGAGCCAGGCTATGATTTTTCAGGGACCAAAGCATACGACCAGAAAACCGGATACCGTTCAAAGTCGTTTCTTGCCATTCCGTTAAAAGATCACGAAGACGAAATCATCGGGGTCATACAGTTACTCAATTCGATTGATCAGGACACTGGTGAGGTGCGGCCGTTTTCCGCGGACATGGAGCAACAGGTAGAGGCGCTTGCATCGCAGGGTGCAGTTGTGCTGACCAACAAAGGACTGATTGCTGAATTCAAAAACCTGTTCGAAGCCTTTATCAAATTGATCGCCACTGCCATCGATAAGAAATCACCCTATACGGGCGGGCACTGCGCGCGAGTGCCCGAGATCGCAATGATGCTGGCCGACGCGGTCGAGAAAACCACTACTGGGAAGTACAGGGATTTCTCGATGACCGAGGAGCAGCGTTACGAGTTTTACATGGCGGCATGGCTTCATGACTGCGGAAAGGTTGCGACACCCGTCCACATCGTTGACAAGGCGATGAAGCTGGAAACCATCTCTGACCGGATAGAGGTCATTGATAGCCGTTTTGAACTGCTCAAGCGAGATGCGGAAATCGACATGCTGAAAGGGAAAATCCGCCAACTTGAAGAGGATGATTCGAGTGACCGGGGCAGTCACCTGGAATCCGAGTACCAGAGCCGGATTCTCCAGCTGGACGAAGACAGGGCATTTATCCGCAGATCAAACCGGGGTGGAGAGTTCATGGAGGAATCGGACCAGCATCGGGTGGCGGAAATAGCGCGATACAATCTGAAATCGGATGGCCGGCCGGTCCCGTTTCTTGACAAGGACGATGTCAGGAATCTGCAGATTCAGAAAGGCACTCTGTTGCCGGAAGAAAGGACGATTATTAACGATCATATCGTCATTACCATCGAAATGCTGGAAAAACTCCCCTACCCAAAGAACCTTCGAAACATTCCCGAATTTGCCGGGGGACATCATGAAAAAATCAATGGGACAGGGTATCCGCGGGGTCTGAAAGGGCATGAGATGAGTACCCAGACGAAAATCATGGCGATTACCGAGATCTACGAGGCGTTGACCGCACCTGATCGACCCTACAAGGACGGCAAGAAGCTTTCGTCCTGCATGAAGATCATGGGTTTCATGAAAGACAACAATGAAATCGATAAGGATCTCTTCGAAATCTTTATCAAGGAAGGGGTGTACAAGAAATATGCTGAACAGTTTGTCGACAGGGCCCAGATCGATGAAGTTGACGAGGCCAGGGTGCTGGGTTCAACAAACGATTCCTGATCACTATCGCCCGTGAACACCTGAAAGGCGCGCGATTTCGGTTGCTGTAATCCGTTCGGCAGCCACTGGGTCTGGACAAGGCGCATCGCTCCGGTGTTTGACCACAAAGGTCCTTTCGATGAGTTCGAGTGGGCCTTGCTGCTGATTCATCGTCTTGCCTCGAGTGCCCGAATCCGCAAACGTATTACTCTCTGTCCACTTATCGCTGAAATGTTCGATTACCCGGTGAGCAATGTTCAACTCTCGGCCAACATGCAGAGTGGCTATTATTCGTGGATAAGTCGCATGCTGGTCGACGGAGCTTCTTTTACTCAGGTCGATTCGAGAAATCTTCGGTTGGTCCTTGGTGAAAAGATCGACCCTTTGTACGATGCAAAAAAGCCGCACCGGCCTTCTCGGTCGGTGCGGCTTTTCTCTGTACTTATCCTTTTAAGTCTAAGGGTTATTGACTTCTACCACTAGGGCTTTGGGCTCAAGTAGTATACGACGTGGTCTTTCTTCCACTTCCCAGCCTGGATATCCTCTGGCGTTATTTCCTCTGGATTGAGAATGATGGAGGCGAGCGTTGCTTTGATTCGCCGGCCTGTCGCGGGGATATCAACCGGTTT
>JANXGZ010000216.1 GCA_024958995.1 Methylococcales bacterium
TGACCTGGAAATCGTGGAATACGTTTCGTGCAATCCCAACAACTTAAAACTGGCTGTAAAAGACTAGAGACGAACAGAATGAATTTGAAAACATTTGAAGGCGACCTAACGGTCAACGGGACACGATTTTGCCTGGTTGCGTCGAGGTTTAACGGTTTTATCGTGGAACAACTAGTCGAAGGAGCGGTAGATACTCTGCTTCGTCATGGCGCAAAGCGGGACAATATCGCTCTGGTCAGAGCCCCCGGTGCGTTCGAGCTGCCGTTGGCAGCCAAGCGAATCGCTGACAGCGGTACCTATGATGCCATCATCGCGCTGGGCGCGGTTATCCGCGGCGGTACTGCCCATTTTGAATATGTGGCGGGCGAATGTGTTAGGGGGCTGTCATGTGTCTGTCTTGATCACGATATTCCGGTCAGCCTTGGTGTATTGACGGTGGATACCATCGAACAGGCTATTGAACGTGCGGGGACCAAGGCCGGAAACAAGGGCGCTGAAGCGGCCCTGTCTGCGATCGAGATGGTTAACTTGCTTAGGAACGTGGCGGATACATGAGTTCTTCTAGGACCAACGCACGGCAGAGCGCGGTTCAGGCCCTGTACCAATGGCAGATTACCGGCCAGAACCTGAACGAAATCGAACAGCAATTCTATGTCAACGAAAACTTCAAGAAGGTCAAACGCAGTTATTTCAGGGAACTTCTGCATGGCGTTCCAGGCCAACTGAAGGCACTCGATAGTGCTCTGCTTGAATTCGTCGACCGGACGATCAACGAAATAGATCCGGTCGAGAGAGCCATCCTTAGGGTAGGAGTCTACGAACTGGTGAACCGTCAGGATGTTCCCTACAAGGTAATCCTTAACGAAGGGGTTAATCTGGCGAAACGCTACGGTGCAACCGAGAGTTACAAGTACGTAAATAGTGTACTGGACAAGGTGGCTCAGAAACAGCGACCATTCGAAACCGGGGCCGGGAAGACCGCGCCTTGACCATCTTTTGCATCAATGGAGAGGTTGTCCCGCCGGCCAATGCCGGTTGCTGAATTCGGATTGATTGAGCGGTTTTTCCGGGGAATTGGCCCTGCCCTCGATTCAACGGTTGCCGGAATCGGAGACGATTGCGCGGTATTGCAGCCGCCTGAGGGCCAGCAACTACTGCTTACCACCGATACCCTGGTTGAAAAAACCCATTTTCTGCCGGGAACCGATGCTGAATCCCTGGGTCACAAGGTACTCGCGGTGAGTCTCAGTGATCTTGCGGCAATGGGTGCCACGCCGAGGTGGGCGATGCTTGCTCTGAGCTTGCCTACAGTCAGCGAATCATGGCTGGAGGCGTTTTCCGCAGGTTTTTCTCTACTGGCTTCCCGCTACGAGGTTCAGTTGGTCGGAGGCGATACTACCCGCGGACCGCTTTCGATTACCGTTCAGGGAATCGGAACATCGCCCGCTGGCCGGGTGCTCTACCGGTCGAACGCTAAACCGGGCGATGGTATATATGTCACCGGTTTTCTAGGAGAGGCCGGGCTTGGACTGAAAGGTTGCCTCGGGAAAGCAGAATGCTCGTTCACCATGCGTCAACGTCTCGAGCGTCCGGAGCCGAGAGTGGCAGTGGGAAAAATCCTGTGTGGCTTAGCATCTGCCTGTATCGATATTTCTGATGGTTTTGCCGCTGATCTCGGTCATATTCTGGAGTCGAGTCAGGTTGGCGCCACCGTGGACTGGAATCTTCTTCCTCTATCGGCGGAAGTTCGAGGTTACCTGTTGCGTAGCGGAGATGTTCGGTTGCCACTGTGTGCCGGCGATGACTACGAGCTCTGTTTTACGGTGCCTCGGGAAAGAGAGAGTGACTTGAAGAGCAGGCTGCGATCACTGCCCTGTCCGGTCACCCGAGTCGGTATAATAGGAGAATTACCTGGTTTGCGTTTTGAAAATTTTAATTTGGATGAACCACTGAGTGGATATGAACATTTTTCGTGATCCTGTTTTATTGATAGCTTTCGGATTCGGTTCCGGATTGTCGCCTAGGGCGCCGGGAACCTGTGGAACCCTGGTGGCGATTCCTCTTTTCTTGCTGCTTCAGCAATTCAGTCTTACCTCATATCTCGCGATCGTTGGGGTAGCCGCCGTTGCGGGAGTCTGGGTCTGCTCGGTGGCCTCGACAAGACTAGGGGTCCACGATCACCAGGGAATTGTATGGGATGAAATCGTCGGGTACTGGATCACGATGGCGGGAATCGCCGTATCCGTACAGACGATCATTGCTGGTTTCATCCTATTTCGTTTTTTCGATATTACCAAGCCGTGGCCGATTGGCCAAATCGACAGATCCGTTTCTGGGGGCCTTGGCATCATGCTCGATGATGTCATTGCCGGGGTGTTTGCTTGGATTGTGTTGAATATCCTCCTTCTGGCCGACCTAGTCTAGATTTGGTGCGAATTTAAGCTGTTTTTTCACCGAATCTGGGAAATCAGTTCTTGTCTAGGCAAGAAAGCCGTTGTTAGGAGAAAGTAAGGCAACAGGAATATTGATTCAATTTCACTTATTGACTATAATTGACGAAATTGATCGCGGGGTGGAGCAGTCTGGTAGCTCGTCGGGCTCATAACCCGAAGGTCGTAGGTTCAAATCCTGCCCCCGCTACCAATAAAGAACGGTCCCTATTCGGTGACTGATTTAAGAAGACACGATGGATGGGCCTTAGGCCCATTTTTTGTTTCTGGAGAAAAAGAAGCGATGAAGCGGGCGCCTGACTACCTGACAAAGATGATCGAGCCGGTGGTTTCCGGGATGGGCTATGAATGCGTGGGCGTCGAGTACGTTTCCTCTGGAGTGCACTCGGTGCTTCGGGTGTTTATCGATTCCGATGGTGGAATTCAGGTCAACGATTGCGCGAAAGTAAGTCACCAGTTGAGCGGGTTCCTTGATGTGGATGAGCCTCCAATTAAGGGCAAGTATCAGCTCGAGGTTTCGTCTCCGGGCATTGAGCGGCCACTGGTCAAGGTGGAGGATTTTGACCGTTTCAGCGGACAGTCCGTTGAAGTGCAGCTGTTTGACTTATTCGATGGGCAGCGAAAATTCCGAGGACTTCTCGAGGGGGCTCGGGGAGAATTCGTGTGCGTGGTTGCGGACGGGAGAACAAACGAAATCCCGCTCAACCTGATCAAGAAAGCATTTTTGATCCATGGGACCTCGGGGTTGAAGGAAGGGCAACGAAATGGGAAATAGCGAAATTTTGCTGGTTGTTGATGTCGTTTCCAATGAGAAGGAAATCGACAAGGAAATCATCTTCGAGGCTATTGAAGCTGCCATGGCAGCAGCGACCGCGAAGCGGCATGAGGTCGGGGTTGATCTGAGGGTCCACATTGATCGGACGACAGGTGACTATTTAACCTTTCGAACTTGGACTGTTGTTGAACCGGACGAGGAATTTGAAGGCGGGCTCGAGTCGCCGGAAAGTCAGATTCTGTTTGAGGACGCTCGCAAGATCCAGAATGACATCGAAGTTGGAGGAGTCATCGAAGAACCCATCGAATCGGTGGTGTTCGGACGTATCGCCGCACAGACAGCGAAGCAGGTTATCGTTCAGAAAGTGCGCGAGGCCGAGCGCCGGAAGGTGGTCGAGGCCTACCAGGAGCGGATTGGCGAACTTGTTACGGGGATCGTGAAAAGAGCAGAGCGTGGTCAGGTGATCATGGATCTGGGAGGTAATGCTGAAGCGATTATCTCGAGGGACGACATGATCCCGTTGGAATCGATCCGTAATGGGGACCGGATACGTGGGTATCTCTACGCAGTCCAGCCTGAGATCAAAGGCCCCCAGCTTTTTGTCAGCCGAACGAGGCCGGAGTTGCTGATCGAACTGTTCAAGCTGGAGGTGCCGGAAGTCAGCGAAGGGTTAATTGAAATCATTAAAGCGGCCCGCGACCCAGGATCCCGGGCCAAGATCGCAGTCAGAAGCAATGATCCAAGACTGGACCCTGTCGGCGCTTGCGTGGGGATGCGTGGCTCGCGGGTGCAGGCGGTTTCCAACGAACTCAATGGCGAGCGGGTGGATATTATCCTTTGGAATGGGAACGATGCCCAGTTTGTGATCAACGCGATGTCTCCGGCCGAAATTGCATCGATCGTTGTTGATGAGGATTCGCACGGAATGGATGTTGCGGTGTCCACTGACAATCTGTCACAGGCCATTGGTCG
>JANXGZ010000332.1 GCA_024958995.1 Methylococcales bacterium
CTGGGGTGGCGGGATGTGATCGGGAGGTCTGGGAGAAGCGTTAGGGAGTGAGGTACCTGAAGAGATTAATCTGCAAAATGAGAAACAGACGGTGACTAGCTATTACTAGCGCACAGGTTTCTTGTCGAGGGGCCGGCAAATTCGCCGTGAAAGGGTTATACGAATAAAAAGAAATCCAAAATCCATTCTGGATAATCTGCTAACGCCTTATTTAAATGGTGGCCAGGGACAGAATCGAACTGTCGACACGAGGATTTTCAGTCCTCTGCTCTACCGACTGAGCTACCTGGCCATACATAGGGGGGTCATGCGGAGGCGGTATTAAACCGCGATACGACGGCTTTAGTCAAGCAGAACGCAATACCCTATTCCAGTTGGTCGGGGCCAGAAGTCTGGTCCTTGTTTCCTAGAAACCTACCCAAGGTTCGAAACATTTTCCGAACGCCCTGCCACAGCTTTGGCAACAGCCAGATGATCGCCAGCAGGAAGGCGGCCAGCAGCAGCAGAAACAGAACAGGGTGGTGTAATGCAGCCCACAACCCACCAATGACCAGAATGTCTTCGCTGACCGAAGCCGCCCAGTTGGAGAAAGGTTCCGGAGAAGTATTGATCAACGCTCTCGACCCCGCCTTTGTGGCATGGGTTCCGGCGCTGATAGAACCCCCGATTACCGCCGCGGCAAGCTGTGCCTCCGCACTGACCTCAGCGACCGCCCCAGCCGCGAGAAGTGCCCCGGCGGGAATCCGGATAAAGGTGTGGATGGCATCCCATCCAGTATCGACCCCAGGCATCTTGTCGGCGAAAAACTCTACCAGGTACATGAACCCTGCGGCAGCCATGACCATCGGCCCCGCAACAAGCTGCAAATCGGCAGGCAGAACTATGTTGCCGGTGTTTGCCAGAATCCCGAGCATCAACACCGTGGCGTAGAGATTGATACCACTCGCCCAGGCGACACCCATGGCCAGGGAAATCGTGGCGGTAATCTCTGCCAGTGGCTCCATGCGAAAGCCCCGAGGATCGTCGGATTAGAAATATTTAGCCTAACACAACCCAGTCCCCGGGATGCGGGATGCAAACACTGACAGCGACAGTAACCACAAGTTCGTGGAACAAATATCGGGATCCGGCCAAATAGTGTAAAATTTGCAGTTTTTAAAGACAGAAGACCAGTGGAAACATTTCACGGTACAACCATTGTTTCGGTACGGCGGAACGGCAAGGTCATCATCGGCGGTGACGGTCAGGTATCGATGGGAAACACCATCATGAAGGGAAATGCCCGCAAGGTACGGCGGCTTTTTCACGACCGAGTTCTTGCCGGCTTTGCGGGCGCAACGGCAGACGCCTTTACCCTGTTCGAACATTTCGAGGGCAAACTGGAAAAACACCACGGCAATCTCGTCCGCGCAGCCGTCGAACTGGCCAAGGACTGGAGAACAGACCGTGCGTTGCGCCGGCTTGAAGCCCTGTTAGCCATCGCTGATGGCCACTCCTCACTGATCATCTCGGGTACGGGGGATGTCATCGAACCCGTCAACGACCTGATTGCAATCGGGTCTGGCGGCCCGTTTGCCCAGGCAGCAGCAACGGCCCTGCTTGAAAATTCGGACCTTCCGGCACGTGACGTTGTCGAAAAAGCGCTGAATATCGCAGGCGATATCTGTATTTACACGAATCACAATCTCACCATAGAAGAACTCGATTGCGAAAAATAATGAACCCAATGACCCCCAAAGAAATTGTCCATGAACTCGACAGGCATATCATCGGTCAGTCGGGGGCCAAACGGTCTGTGGCCATTGCCATGCGCAACCGTTGGCGCCGAAGCCAGGTGGCCAAAGACCTGAAGGAAGAAATCACCCCGAAGAACATTCTGATGATCGGTCCAACCGGGGTTGGGAAAACCGAAATCGCACGCCGACTGGCCCGACTGGCCAACGCCCCCTTCATCAAGATAGAGGCCACGAAGTTTACCGAAGTCGGCTACGTCGGACGGGACGTTGAATCGATCATTCGTGATCTGATTGATTCATCAATCAAGATGATCCGCGAAGCGGAGATGGAGAAGGTGCACCGCAGAGCCGAGGACGCC
The DNA here is from genome assembly GCA_024958995.1 of Methylococcales bacterium. Taxonomy (GTDB): domain Bacteria; phylum Pseudomonadota; class Gammaproteobacteria; order Methylococcales; family UBA1147; genus UBA1147. The sequence continues at coordinate 2,096 of JANXGZ010000332.1, forward strand.
GCCGAGGACGCCGTACTCGATATCCTGCTACCGGCCGCCCAGAACTCCAGCGACTGGAACGATACCGAATCAGCCGCACGGCAAAAATTTCGCAAGAAACTGCGCGAAGGTGACCTCGACCAGAAGGAAATCGAAATCGAAATCAGCGGTTCCTCAATGGGCGTGGAAATCATGGCACCCCCAGGCATGGAAGAAATGACCAGCCAGCTCCAGAACATGTTCCAGAATATGTCTCCGGGCAAAACACGAGCCCGCAAGCTGCGGATCAAGGATGCCCTGAAAGTTCTCACCGAGGAAGAAGCCGGGCGCATGGTCAACGAAGACGATATCAAGGTACGAGCGGTCGAGGCGGTCGAGCAGAACGGGATTGTGTTCCTGGATGAAATAGACAAGGTCTGCAAACGGTCAGATTACGGCGGGCCCGACGTATCCAGGGAAGGTGTGCAAAGAGACCTGCTGCCGCTGGTCGAAGGTTGCACGATCAGCACCAAGTTCGGCATGGTAAAGACGGATCACATCCTGTTCATCGCTTCAGGCGCCTTTCACATGTCCAAGCCATCCGATCTCATACCCGAACTGCAAGGCCGTTTTCCGATACGGGTGGAACTGAGCGCCCTGACTGCCGAAGATTTCGTTCGTATCCTGACCGAGCCGGATGCCTCGCTGACCGAACAATACACCGCCCTGCTCGCAACCGAAGGGGTTTCTCTGGAATTTTCGGAAGACGGTATCCAGACCATTGCCGAAGTTGCCTGGCAGGTGAATGAAACCACCGAAAACATTGGGGCACGGCGACTGCATACGGTTCTTGAACGCCTGCTGGATGACCTGTCCTACGAAGCAACCGACCGCAGCGGACAGTCCTTCATCATCGACAAGGAATACGTCCAGAGTCATCTTGCCGAACTGGTTGCCGATGAGGACCTGAGCCGCTATATCTTGTAGAAGCGGAGGCGGGGACAGAGCAAAAAACCCATCGGCATCCGTACAGACAGAACACGGCCAAACAAGTCGCCGCCAAATGGCGAAACCTTGGCCTGTGGCGCACAGCGTTCAATGACCGCTACACCCTGTCTACCCAACCGGGTCATTGAGAGGTCGGATATCGAAACCCCGCGCAACCAAGCAGATCACTAGAGATTATAACCAGGAGCATGACAGAAAAAACAACGCATTTCGGATACCGCCAGGTCGGTGCGACCGAAAAGGTCGGCATGGTCAGGGAAGTCTTCGACTCAGTGGCCGGCAAGTACGACCTCATGAA
>JANXGZ010000084.1 GCA_024958995.1 Methylococcales bacterium
TATGGTGCTGATACAAGATTATACAGCATATCCCACAGTGGTAACATTCGGCAGTTTCAAAAAATTTATTTTTAATTTTTAAGAAGGAGTCTTCGAATGAGTGATTTAAAGGAAGTAAGGATTGGAATTGCTGATAGCATTAGTCAGCGACTTGAAAATATTTGTGGTTTGTTAGAAAGTGCATTGTATAGCTCAATTAATAGCGAATTACTAGATGAGATTGATGAAATATTAATATGTTATCCAAATATAAAGAAGGGAGATGTTCTGGATAATACATTTAGGTCTTTTCTTAAGGCTACGGTGGCCGAACACGAAAAGACTTTAAAACGTTACAATTTTTCGGAAATAAAAGAGGCAGTAATAACACATCTCACATAAAGGAGCTTTGAAATGGATCAACCCCCTGATAACAACAAAGTAATACAGACACTACATAAACTTAATAATGACTATCAGTATGTCCGTGAAGCCATGTTTGAATATATTGAAAGGTTGTCACCGAGTGAAAGGCAAGACGTCACCGAAGGATTAACCCACGAAATCATTCGGGAAATCTGGAAATCCTCCATAAAAGATTATGAGGATGATGGTGCTGAAACGTAAGAGCATTTCAGCGGTAAATTCGGACAGCTTCACAGAAATATTGTTACAAGGTCTAATTCAGAATTTATAAGTAACTAAAAAAGATCGGAAGGAAACAGTAGGAACAGGTATAACTATCGTTCAGATATTATCATTCGTTTCCTCCGACTCCTCTGCCAACTCTAGACCCTGCAAAGGTACCCGTTCTAGCGCTTGTTCAGTATCAGAATCCGATTCGAAACCCATCGCCTGGATTTCGCTCAGTGATGGCAGACTATCAAGGGTTCTGAGGTTAAAGTCATCAAGAAACTGGCGAGTGGTCGCGAAAAGAGCCGGACGACCGGGGACTTCCTTGTGGCCCACCACCTTGATCCAACCTCGATCCAGCAATGTTCGGATGATCGTACTACTGACACTGACGCCGCGTATCTCTTCGATTGTGCCCCGGGTTGCAGGCTGACGGTAAACGATGATCGCTAGGGTTTCCAGCAGTGCACGGGAATAGCGCGGCGGCTTGTCTTCCAGCAGCTTGGCCACCCAAAGCGAATACTCCTGACGAACCTGAAACCGAAACCCGCTTGCCACCTCCGTCAACTCAAGCGAACGATCTTCATAATCAGCGGAGAGCGCCTTTAGCGCTGCACGAATTTCCCCCTTTTCGGGCCGTGCGGAATCCGCGAAACAACTCTGCAGATTCGCGACGCTCAAGGGGCGATCAGCGGAAAAAAGAAGCGCCTCCAGAATCGTTTTACTATCCACCAATCCACCGCGAAATTCTCTATGCGATTTTGACATGCAACCCGGACAGTGGTGCGGACTGAACAATATCGATAAGCCCTTCCTTGCACAATTCCAATATCGCAAGGAAAGCAACAACAGCCCCTGACCGCCCTTCTTCAGCAACGAAAAGATCAGAGAAACATATCTCACCCCCTTGGCCCAGGGAATCGAGAATCATCGTCATCCGTTCCCTCACGGACAGAGGCTCACGACTAATTTGGTGATGCGCAACCTGTTCCGCCCGTTCCAAAACCTGCTGGAACGCAAGAAGCAGTTGCTCCAGTTCGACCATCGGTTTCGGTACCTCCACCTCGATATCATCCAGAGCGGCACTGGCCGAGAATGTGTCACGCGCTTCTCGCGGCAAACCGTCCAGATCGTTGGCCGCAGTTTTAAATCGTTCGTATTCTTGCAGCCGCCGGATCAAATCCACCCGCGGATCTTCCTCCTCGTTTTCAGTACCCCTTGGCCTGGGAAGGAGCATTCTGGATTTGATTTCAGCCAATATTGCCGCCATCACCAGGTACTCCGCTGCAAGTTCCATCCGTATTTCCTGCATCATTTCGATGTAATCCACGTACTGATGCGTAATTGACGCGACCGGGATATCCAGAATATCGAGGTTCTGGTGTTTGATCAGGTAAAGCAGCAGATCAAGCGGCCCCTCGAAGGTTTCCAGGAAGATCTTCAGTGCATCCGGCGGGATATAGAGATCCGATGGTAGTGCGGTAACGGCTGCACCGCGAACAATCGCGACCACTTTCTCGGCTTCCTCAACGGAAGCCGGAAAATGGGATTCTCCAATGACGTCCAAGGGTTCAGAGTCCGGCTATTCCAGTGACTACGTGTTGAAGTACTGGCATGGTATAACCCAGAAGAGGTCTGAGCATACCGCTGGCCAGCAATCCGACCAGGATGAATGCTCCATAAGGTTCAAGTCTGCCGAATTTCCACGCCAGGGAACCCGGCAGAATGCTGGTCACTACCCTACCGCCATCCAGCGGAGGTACGGGAAGCAAATTAAAAACCATCAGAATCAAGTTGATACTGACTCCAAAGCCACCCATGAGCAACAAGGGTTCGGTGGCAAACGAAGATTGAAGGAGGATGGCCGTTTTCGCGATCAGCGCCCAAAAGATTGCCATCAAGAAATTAGCTATCGGCCCCGCCACGGCAACCAGCGCCATGTCACGCTTGGGATTTCCGAGTCGCCTCCAGTCCACGGGAACAGGCTTCGCCCAGCCAAAAATAAGTCCCGAACCACCGCTCGCAAACAGCAGAAGACCCGGTACCAGCACGGTACCGATCGGGTCAACATGCTTCAAAGGATTCAGTGTAAGGCGTCCGAGAATTTTGGCGGTGTCGTCTCCAAGTTGCTTGGCAACCCACCCATGCGCCACCTCATGAAGCGTGATCGCAAAAAGCAGCGGCAACAGCGAAACGGAAATCTGTTGAACCAGGCTCAGGTTTTCCATCGGGCGATTATATCCAAAATTCCCGTGAGGCGTTGATCTAAATCAGAGTCTCATGTTCCAGGTGACCGCCACTGGCAAATCGTTAGGCCATGTCTGGGAATTTACCCTTTCCACGACGAATGACCTCTGGGTTTTTCCCGGTAAGATCAAGTATCGTGGTAGGAGCATAGTGAACGATCCCCGAATCAATGATCAAATCCACTTCATGTTCTATTTTCTCGCGGATCTCGCAGGGATCACTGAATGCCTCGTCTTCACCTGGCAGGATCATGGTGGAACTGAATAGGGGTTCCCCGAGAACATCGAGAAGGGCCTGCGCAACCGGATGATCTGGAATTCTGATTCCCACCGATTTGCGTCTGGGATGCTGTAACCGCCTTGGCACATCCCGGGTCGCCTTGAGGATGAACGTGAATGGCCCCGGGGTCAGAGCCTTCAGAAGCCTGAACGCCTCGTTGCCGACCTTGGTGAAATTCGAGATCTGCGCGACGTCTCTGCAGACCAGCGTGAAGTTATGTCGGTCATCCAGACGTCGAATCCGGCGGACCCGGTCCAACGACTGTTTTTCGCCCATTTGGCAGGCCAGCGCATACGAGGAATCCGTCGGATAGATAACGACGCCCCCGTTACGGATGATGTTGACCGAACGATGGATCAGACGCATCTGGGGCGTCTGCGGGTGAATCTGAAAATACTGGGCCATGATTTCCGGTCTTGCCTAGTTCACCCTCACTGCGGTCATCATCCCTGCTTCCGCGTGTTCCAAGACATGGCAATGGTTAGCCCACAACCCCAGGTCAGTCGGAACCAGGCCTATATCCACCGATTCCCTGGGACCAACCAATATTGTATCTCTCCAGAAACGTTCATCCGTGTCTCTTTCGTTCCTGGAAAGCAGACGGAAGAACTGGCCATGAAGATGCATCGGATGGAGACGACTAGAACGATTGGTAAAGCGCAAGCGATAGAACTGCCCGGCCCACAATTCAAGCACCTGTGACCGAGGCCATATGCGGCCGTCGATTGTCCATGAAATGCCATGAATTCCCCCACGCTCAGCATCCAGTATGAATTCATGATGAACCGGGATTCCTTCAGCTTCTTTCCAGTCCGGGAAATGTCCGGCCCGAGGCAGATCGAAGGAAGGTGTATCCTTCGCTTTCTGCATGTCGACTTGGAGGAAAGCCAGCAGGGATGGCTGACGGGAAAACCTGTTCTCAACCGCGAAGGTTCGACCCGCGGAGTTTGCGGGAACAACAAGATCCACATCAAGCCGGTTCCCCGGTGCCAGATCGAAATTTCCCAAAAGAAAAGGTTCAGCCACTGCCATTCCATCGACCATGATCACTCGCGACTCCATTCCAGGAATCACTGGCAAGAAAACCCGTCCGTTGGCGACATTGACCATCCGGATACGAATCCTGTCACCTGGATTAACCATGAACACCGGACGGAACTGGCCATTAACCGTTAGGAAGTTGCCCCAACGCCCGTCGTGCGCAAGGTCGTGATGGGTCACAAACTGGTCGTAAATCGACCCATCCTTCTCCAGCAGCCAGTCATCCAGCATCCAAACCAGTTCGGCCGAGTAAGGAGGATCGGCTGGATCCTCAACAATCAGAACGCCATGCAGACCTTTTTCAACCTGCTCTGAAGATCTGAAGTGCGGGTGGAACCAGAAAGTACCCGCATCCTTGGGCGTAAAGCGATATACGAAACTTTTACCAAGAGGAACCGCCTTCTGAGTCAACCCCGGAACTCCGTCCATACTATTTGGAACGCGGACTCCGTGCCAGTGAATACTCGTCGGCTGAGGTAGATTGTTTGTCAGTTTCACTTCCAGCGTTTCCCCCAGAGCCATGCGAATCACTGGCCCGGGTACACGCTGGTTGTATCCCCATACCCGACTCAGGTAAGGAGGTCGCACCCCTGATTCAAACTCGGAAGCGTTCAATTCCACTTTCCGCACATTGCCATTAGGCACTGGAGACAGGGGGTATGCCCCGTTGAACTCCTGACTCAACTGCCGGGACAGTGCAATCACCCGTGTCGGGTCCGTATCAAGCCCGAGCTCCGAATCCGCACAGGAAACCGATATAGCCGCAAGAACAAGAAACACCACTCCCTTCACGGCCATGATCGCGCCCCTGCCTGGTCCAGAAAAAGCCGTAGCCATGGGTTCTTCCGTGAAATGAAAATACCTATTCTCCCTTCTTGCGCGCAACCTTGTCTCGCAAGTAAACAGGAATCGCATCTTCCGGCGCGCACCCTTCTCCGTTCAGGTAACCGTTGCAACCGAGAATCGCTACCGAAGCAGCGCTCGGGTAACGGTCTGCATCCACGTGCCGTATTCGACTCCCCAGACAATCCGTTAGCAACTCACGATAACGGTACCATCCGCTCCCGACTCCTGCACACCGCACATCAGGCGCTAGAGGTACAGAAACCTTCTCCGCTGCTATCACCGCTTCATGGCCCACCGGATGCACGAGACCGCCGGAATCCTTCTGGTAGATTCCCCAATAGACTTCGCCCATGCGAGCGTCAAGAGCCGTACAGACCGTAGAAATATCGCTGGGTCCAACATAACCATGGGCCATCGCAGCCAGCGAAGAAACGGTTACCACGGGCAAATCGGCTCCCAATGCCAGACCCTGAACAATGCCTGCGGCAATGCGCAATCCTGTAAAAGACCCCGGTCCACGGCCGAGTGCCAATGTGTCGAGATCCTGCAGTCGCACTCCGGCTTCATCGAGCAAAGAGTCGACCATCGGCAGGATCAGGCGCGTATGTTGGCGCGGCGCGATCCGGAACCGTTCCAATACTTCGCCGTCAACTAACAAGGCCGCAGAACAGGCTTCGGTAGCAGTATCAACAGAAAGAATCTTCATCCAGGGCCTCGGCAACTGTTCAGGTAGAAAAACGATTCGACATCATCGATGGAACGCGTCCGTCGCATCGGGGGCAAGCTGTCTAGGAATACCCTGCCGTATGACCGTTTTAGCAAACGCGGATCACACAGTACAAAGACGCCCCGATCATCCCGATCACGAATCAGGCGTCCAACACCCTGCTTCAAAGCCAGCACAGCCATTGGCAACTGGAAGGCCGCGAAAGGATTTTCTCCACGATGACGCAGGCTGTCGAGCCTGGCTTTCATCACCGGGTCACCAGGAGATGCAAACGGCAACTTGTCAATAATCACGCAGGAAAGAGCCTCTCCCCTGACATCAACGCCTTCCCAAAAACTGGCCGTTCCCAACAGAACTGCATCGCCAAGGGTTCTGAATTGCTCAAGCAGGGCCATCCTTGGCTGGCTACCCTGCACCAGCATCGGATAATCAATCAGGGGAGCGAGTAAGTCTGCCACAAGCCGCAATACCCTGTGACTTGTAAAAAGAAAAAAAGCCCGACCTTTACTGGCATTCAAAATCGGGACCACTGTCTCCACCAAGCGTTCCGCATACTTTTCGGAGTCTGGCTCCGGAAGGTTCCTCGGATGATAGAACAAGGCCTGCTCCGCGAAATCAAATGGGCTGTCCCAAGTGACATCTGTTGTATCCTCCAAGCCCATGATCGACTTAAAATGGTCGAAACGGCCCGACACGCTCAGGGTCGCGGAAGTAAAAACCCAAGTGGCATCGCGCTCCAAAACCAGTTGCTGGAATTCTTCGGCAATAGAGAACGGTGTCCGGCTCAGGGTAAAGGTTCTTTTGTGCGTTTCAAACCAGCGGATCCATTCGCTACCATTTTCTTCGAGTAGCATCGTCAGGCGGGCCTCGACCTCTGCACAACGACGCCAGCACGAATCAAGGCCCTTCGTTCTTTCCGCCGCAGGTTCCAGCGTATGTTTCAGGTTGGCCAGCCTGGACAGCACTTCGCCCAGCGCCGACCCAACCCTCGGATGCTTAGCCAGTTCCTGCCAGGAACCCCGTCGCACCGATTCGCCAAATGCCAGACGCGCATCCTTGACCGACTTTTCGAGTTCATGGCAATCCGAGCGCAAGGCGGGCATGTCCGAGGCATCGCGAAGATATTCGATCAACACGTCCCTACTCAGGTCGTTCACCTGCCTGGCGCTGACGGACAAGCCGAGAAACCGTGAAGCCGTGTCATATAGCTGGTGAGCCTCATCGACGATGACCACTTCCGCAGCGGGCAACAGTTCACCGAACCCATCGTCGCGCAATGCCCAGTCGGCACAAAGCAAGTGGTGATTGACCACCAAGACTTCGGACTCCTGTGCCTTGCGCCGGCTTTTCACCAGGTAGCATTCCTGGTAGTCGGGGCAGTCCTGCCCCAGGCAATTATCAACCGTGGAAGTAACATGGGGCCACAACGAAGAAGATTCGGAAACACTGGCCACCTCGGCGATATCACCGTTTCGGGTCTTTTCAGACCAACGCTGAATTCGCTGAAGGTCAAGGACTTCATCACGGCTAAAACCGGTGTCCGACTCCAAGATGGCCGCCAATCGATAACGACAGAGGTAATTGCTTCTTCCCTTGAGCAGGGCCGCCTGAAAAGGTACTGAAAGCACAGTACGCATTAACGGCAAATCCTTCGCAAACAACTGGTCCTGGAGATTCCGTGTACCGGTGGAAATTAGGATCCGTTTTCCGGAAAGGATTGCTGGGATCAGGTAAGCAATGGTTTTCCCGGTTCCCGTTCCTGCTTCAGCGATCAAATGCTTTCCCGATTCAATCGCCTCAAGAACACGACCAGCCATGTCTAACTGGGAAACACGCAGCCTATACCCGGAAATCCTTTCAGACAGGGGGCCACCCTCGGCAAAGATGGAGTCGAGGTCATGCATTGGTCAACAATTATGTAATACCCTGAGGCACCCGTATTTACTGGGTGCATATGGACTTTGTAAAATCTTGGTAAGAATTGAACTAACCTTGGAGTGATGAAAACGTTTAACAAAAAACCGATAACGTTAAACTTTAACACCATTCGTCAGTTCGTACAGAACGTGGTTCTATTGGACTAACTCACCATTCTTGTACGTTCAGGTTCCGGTGACGTTTCCGTCTTCATCCCACCAAGTCCACAGTCCTTCTCTTTTACCATCCTTGTGGGTTCCACCGGAACTTTTGTCTGTTACTCCCGTAACAACAACTCCCTGAACAAAAAAGGAACCAACAGGTTCCTCATTAACACTTCTCATCAGTCGGTACAGAACGGGGGTTTATTGGACTTCCACACCATCCATGTTCGTCATCTGATTCATTCATCTTTTTTAAGATATTCAATGGATTCAAATAATCCCCTATATTTTAAAAACTGAATATATCCTTCATCATATTTCATATACAGGATTCTATCCAACGATTTGATAATAAAATCGTGAGAAACATCCTCCATTCCTTCTGGTAAATGTGGAGTTATTCTTTTTTTGAATTCGGATTGGATAATATTGAAATAATCCGTTCCTTCTTCTTGGATTATTCGGAATCCTAAATGCATTTCCTTCATTTGTTGAACAGTCATTATTTCATCAGACATAAAGTTACACTCATTTATATTGTTGATTACGATAAATGGAATCCGTATCTTTATACGATTGTTGAAACATTAACGAACTAAAAATTCCAATTCCCTGAACAAAAAAGGAACCGACAGGTTCCTCATTAACACTTCTCATCAGTCGGTACAGAACGGAGGTTTATTGGATTTCCACTCCATCTTTGTACGTCTCGGATTTGATGACGTTTCCCTCTTTATCCCACCAAGTCCGAGTTCTTTTTGCGTATCAAGAGAAGTCCCCTCTTCCTCTTGAGAGGTAGAACTGACACGGGAATACGCATGAAGGGTTTGGTCAGGATTCATTCTAATCCTTTCGAATCCCTGTTATATCCAACATAACGACTTCAACCATTCCGGTAAATTTGTTCAATCTTGTTCCGTATACACCGGCATCTGAAATCCCCTCGTAGACCCCACCACTAAACAAGATACACAATCCAAGAAAAATCACCGAAATGTGTTTGAACTCTAATCCCACTAATAAACCCCACAGTTTTTTTAGTCGTGATTTCATGTTCACTCCTCTCGTTTCTGTGGAATCTTTTCAAATCGTTCCAACATCGCACCAATACCAGAAGTCCTCATTTTCTCTCTTTTGAACTCTCCATATTCCGCACCATCCA
>JANXGZ010000165.1 GCA_024958995.1 Methylococcales bacterium
ACGGGAACTGTAGCTGGATACCTGGAATCCTCGATGCTCAAGAGCATCAGAATAATTCCTGGCTTGATCGGGATCGTCTTCGACGATGGCTACCAGTGCGCTCATGTTCTGCTACCAGTGGGGACCTGACTATGATTTTATCGCATTCGTTCATCGAGGACCCCATACCATTCGTTTTTTGGGAGCGCTCGATGATTATGGCGGTGACTGCAACACAGCGTTGGCGGTTAGCTACGGATTTGCTAAATCATTCGATTGGTGCAATTGAATGAATACTTAAATGTTCATCCGGACCTGAAATGCGCGACCCTTTGCTGCCTTGCTCCCGGTCCGTATTTCTGAGAATTTGCGGCTAATGAGTCGTATTTTCCGTCTGCTTCTGCGTTATTGAAAACGCATCTGCTTTGTTAGTCCCTGAAATCTCTGTATTCCGAAACCAGGTAGAGAACGACAGCCGAGCCGAGCATGATAATGATAAGGAATACGACTGGACTAAGAATGTCCGGAAATTCCCAGAGTAGAAGCGAACGGGGTTCGGATTCTTCAACGGGATTGAAATAGACAACAACGTTCTTTCCTACCGGAAAGGCCTTGGCAACTTGCTCGGCCTTCTTCCTGGTCGAAAAGATGGGTTCAGCTGGCCGGATTCGGTTTCCTTCCACGGTGCTTCCCTCATTTTCATAGCGGTAGACGAGTTCGAGCCGGAAACTCTGCTCTTCGTCGTTTTCATAGGCTACTACTTTATTGGACACGATGGTTCCGCTCGATGTTGGCCAAACCTCTGGTTTCTCAAGGTAGAATTCGTTTTCTTGCCAGGTGAATGCCAGTACTAGCAAAGCGGTTATGGACATCCAGAATGCAGCGTGCCGCATGACCTCCCTCCTTAGATTCGTTGTAAAAGGCGCTAGTGTATACTCTTTAATATCGCCCAACCAGCCAATGCTTAACCCGGAATAACTTTCTCAGAGCGGACCAATGCAGCCTTTTTCGGGGGAGAGTTGGCAGCGAACATTGCTGAAATCTGGCCAGGGTCAGGGATACCTAGGAAAGTCTGGCAGGGGGGCGTGCAACACTACTGCAACGGGTTGATGCGGCATGGATCACGGTGTTTTGCTGGCGACACACGCATTTTAATACGATGGAAAATCAAACGCAGGCACCACTCGTAGCGAATTCGGCTTTTCCAGAACCGCGTTTCTTTCTCGACAGTGCTGACCTGCGCCAATGGGAAACCTGGTTGCCGGCTGGACTGTTTTTTGGTGTGACCACCAATCCGATCTTGCTTCGAGATGCAGGAGAAGCTTGCAGTTGCGATAATCTCAAAGTTCTGGTTCGCCGTGCGGTGGATCTGAATGCCCGGGAAGTTCAGGTGCAAACCTGGGGAATGTCTGTCGATGCCATGGTTCGGACGGGTAGATTGCTGGCCGACATGGATCCCTGTGTCGTGGTCAAGGTTCCGGCTACGCGCAACGGTACGGCAGCAGCAACCAAGCTACTGGCGGACGGCGCTCGCATTACCATGACCTGCGTGTTTGCGGTGCACCAGGCCCTGACCGCGGCAGCCCTGGGTGCCGATTATGTCGCCCCTTACTTGGGGCGCATGACCGACCAGGGGCAGAATGGAATACAGGCTGTTGCGCAGATGCAAGCGAGCGTCAACAAAGTCGGTAGTTCATTGCGGGTGCTGGCGGCCAGTATCCGGGAGGTCAAAGACGTCACCGCTCTCGCCGGTTACGGGGTGAACACCTTCACCCTATCGACAGTGATAGCCAGTCAATGGTTCAGCGTCGATGCTACGGATCAGGCTGCAGAAGTCTTTGAACAAGCGGCCACGGCTTCACCCGTGTTGGAAGAGTACCTCTAACCAAAAATGGATCGAGGGTTCGGCGTGTCTAAGCTGTTGGTTTTGGGCCCTTCTGGTTTGATGTAGAATCTGCCGGGTCCCGAAGGTGCCGCCTTTTCTGAGGTCTGATTCAGCGGACCAAATCTTTGCCGCGAAAATGGACAACAATAACTATTCCGTGCCGATCAGCGGACGTGCTGGACTGGCCGATTGTTCCTGCCGGCCAGGCTGCGATGGACAGTGTGCATCACGCTTTGTGATCTCAACCCGATACGGGGGAAACCTGGAGAATAAAAAAGGAGGATAGAGACAGTGACCTACAACAGATTCCAGGGCTACCTGCAAAGCCTGGGTCCTGGCCTGATCCTGGCAGGAACCTCGATCGGCGTATCCCATGTGGTGCAATCTACCCGGGCCGGAGCTGTGTTTGGGTTTGGGCTGGTTGGCGTCATCCTAGTGGTCAACGTCATTAAGTATCCTTTTTTTGAATTCGGTCCCCGTTATGCGGCGGCAACCGGGGAAACCCTAGTCGAGGGTTATCAGCGTATTGGTCGATGGGTACTGCCAGCTTTCATGGTTTTGACCTTTCTGACCATGTTTACGATTCAGGCTGGAGTAACGATCGTGGCTGCCGGACTAGCCGCCAATCTTTTCAGGGATTTAGCGGATCTCTCGGTTCCGGTCTGGAGTGTCATCATCCTTGCCGTCATTGCGGCCCTTCTGATCATCGGCCGCTATCCGTGGCTCGACAAACTGATGAAGGGCATGGTTGTTCTTCTTGGGGTATCGACCCTTGTTGCCTTCGTGGCAGCGGTTCAACATGGGGGTATGGGCGATCCTGCTTTCGAAGGGCCGGATTTGCTGGATGGAACCAGTATTGCGTTCGTGGTGGCCTTGGCCGGATGGATGCCATCGGCCATCGAAATATCCGTATGGCATTCCCTGTGGTCGGTTGAGCGGGAAAAGCAAACAGGACATCGACCGACCCTTCGGGAGTCGTTATTCGATTTCAATTTCGGTTACCTCTTTACGGTTCTCTATGCACTGGTCTTTCTTTCGCTGGGCGCCCTGATCCTGTTTGGCACGGGCGAGCAGCTCCCGGAAAGCTCGGTCGCATTTACCGCGTCCTTCATCAACGTTTACACCTCGGCGTTGGGAGGTTGGAGCTGGACGCTAATTGCTGTGGCCACCTTCACCACCATGTTCTCGACGACGCTCGCCGTGACGGATGCGTTCCCCCGGGTTTGGCGCCGTTCAATCGAGTGTCTGCGGCCCGAATCAAAACGCATGCACGTCGGGTTGTACTGGATGATCCTAGCGGTGACCTGCTGTGTGGCGTTGATGATCATCTTTCGCTTCACTGGACAGCTGAAAGCTCTGATCGATTTCGCGACGACTCTGTCGTTCCTATCGGCTCCGCTTTATGCTTACATCAATTACCGGGTCATTATGGCACCGCACGTGCCCGAGGCCTACCGGCCTCCGCTTTGGTTGAGAGTCATGTCATGGGTAGGTCTATTCTCGCTTTCTCTGTTCGCTTTCGGGTTCGTGATTTGGCGTTTTTTCTGACCCTACTGGTTCTGATCCGCGCGAGCCTTTTCGCCGCTTTCCTTTTTTAGGAGGCATCATCTTTTTTTCCGATAGCCATGTCCTCTGATTCGTTCAGAAACCTGATCCAGGTTGCGGGTATTGCCAGCCTTGAAGAGGCTCGCATGCTGGTTGACTGCGGTGTGAAGTACCTGGGGTTTCCCCTGCATTTGCCCGTGCACCAGGAAGATCTGCCGGAGGAAGAGGCTGCCAGGATTTCGAGATCCCTAGTTGACCCGTGCCGGGCCGTTGCGATTACCTATCAGGACGGGGCTTCAGAAATTGCTGAGCTTTCTCGGCTTCTTGATGCTGGTATGGTTCAGCTTCACGGTGATATTGCGGTCGGGCAGCTTGCTCGGTTGAAGTTGATCCGGCCCGACTTACAGGTCGTTAAGAGCCTAATCATTGGATTGTACAATCTAAGTCAACTTTGTGACATGGTGCGGGCGATGGAGCCTTTTGTTGATGCTTTCATCACCGACACCTACGATGCTGTAAATGGAGCCAGTGGTGCGACAGGCAAGACTCATGATTGGGAAATCAGCCGGGAGCTGGTGGCCTTTTCGGCTCGTCCCGTGATCCTTGCCGGCGGCCTGACACCGGCAAATGTTCGGCAAGCGATTCTTGCCGTCAGGCCCGCAGGGGTCGATACCCATACGGGTGTTGAAGATGTTTGCGGTAAAAAAGACGGGGATAAGGTCAAGCGCTTTGTAGAACAGGCGGATTTAGCTTTTGCATTGATTCATGGGTCGTGTTGAACACCCCGACCTGGCTTTCCGCAAGCAATGACCTGATGGAAGAGTCTCTAGTTCAAGTCTCTATCTTTCCAGTACTTGGTCCCCTGAATGGTTATTTGTAAAGTCAGACTATTCTCGGTCAGTTGATTCATCCTGACGCCTGGTGCAATGGTTCCACAGCCGCTTCGGCAGAGTCTCCTTTCTCTCCCAGCTTTCCAGCCGCGTCTGCCTGGCCGTTGGCCTCTCATCCCTGATTGATGAATTGGTTAAAGGCCGATTGGTTATCAAAAACAAAGATACCTCTGAAATCCTTGATGCCTATGCCCAATCCAACACCTGCGGAAAACATCTTCATGTAGGTATTACGCCTGGTCCTGTTCTTCTCTGCGGGCGGTTCTTACTGCATCGTTGTAAGCCTGGATGATGTTTGCTTTGTGGATGATGCCGGTTAGGCGCATGCTGTTCGTGTCCTCAATGACCGGGATACTAACCCCAACGAACCCCTCGATGACTTCGAAACCTCGCTTTAGGTTGGTGTCCTCGGTCAGGATATGTTCCGGCATACGGGCCAGTTCACGGGCGCTTTGTTCATGCCCTCGGGCAAGTGCGTCCCAGCTGCTCGCCAGTGTGATGAAGCCTAGGAGTATCTGGTCGCTGTCCGTTACGTAGAGGTCCGCGTGAGGGCAGGCACGAAGAGCTTTCTCCACTTCGGCCAGGTCCGCATCGGGTGCGATCCTATGGTGGCTCGTTTCCATAATTTCGACAATGGTTCGGCGTTGCAGGATCATTACTTCGCGGCCCGCATTGATATCAAACCCTAGAATTTTAACCTGGAACAGGAAAAATGATCGGGCAAAGAGCCGGTTAGTGATGAGGTTGCTGATGACAACGGCTATCATCACGGCCGTGGCCACCGAATAATTCTGGTTCAACTCGAATACGATTAGGATCGTAGTAATCGGAGCTCCAATGACAGAACTGATACAGGCACCCATCCCGGCAAGGGAAAAGATTGAATAGTATGCCGGATCGTAGGCTAGTGAGATGGTTGCGCCCACCATCGCGCCGATGCACAAGGCCGGGCCGAATACTCCACCGTGCATGCCGTATCCAAGGCAAAGAGCGGTCGCGGCGATTTTGAGAACGATCAAGATGCACAAGAGTTCCAGTACATATTCTCTACCCTGATCTTGGATAACCTGGGCGGTGGTTTCCTCTACCAATCCGAGCAGATTCGGCAGCCAGATGGCAACGATGCCAATGGCCAATCCCGCAAGGGCGGGACGCAACCATAGCGGAATCTTGCTTTTGCTGGCCAGTTTTCCGACTATCACTAGGCTGTGCATGTAGGCAAGGGCAAAAAACGCTGAAATCAGCCCAACGAGAACGAATAGCGGGTATTCCTGTAGGGTCAGTTCCGCAGGCGCCGTCAGGTTCTGGAACCCGTCAAACAGGCGTCCATGATGGATGGCTACCGCGTTACCGGCTACGGCCGATATGGTGATCGGCGCGAATGCCCGAAGGGAGTAGTGCCCGATAATCGTTTCATGGGCAAAGATCACCGCTGCAATCGGAGTGTTAAACGAGGTGGCAATGGCACTGGCTACCCCGCAACCCAGGCAGGTAATCGTGGTTGTTCGGCTAAGATTGAAGGCCCGTCCGAACGCCGAGCCTAGCGTGGCCCCCAAGTGTACAGCTGGACCGAAACGCCCTACCGAAGCGCCCAGGCCGATCGAAGAGACGCACACGATGGCTGTCGAAAGGCCTTCTCTCAGTGGTATGAAACCATCGTTTTTTAGTCGCGCGATGATGGTATCTGCAGGTCCGTGACCACGAGATAGTTTCAGCAAAGGATAGAGCAGGCCGATGAACAGTCCTCCTGCTGTCAGGGCGACAAGGAGGTGCCACTTGGGGATGTCAGTGAATGACCCCTGCCTATAACGGAAGGTCAGATTGTAAATCGTGTGGTCAAGGGGCAGAAAGGGGCTCAGCTGTCCGGGTTCAATCGGTTTAAGATCTTTGCCATCGAAGCGCAAACGGACAGGCAGATTGGTTGCATTGGAAACGTCGACGCGAACCGTCTCTTTTTCCATTATCCATTTGCAGGGAACCGGCGGAAGGCGGACTCCATCGGCTGTTGTCACAATGGTGCAATGCCCTGAGCTAGCCCACGTGGTTTGTTTCAGGCCGGCAAGGCCTTGGCTGTTATTGCCCCGGAAATCCAGGGTAAGTTTGTTGCTCTGGTCGAATTTTTCTGTGTAACGGCCGCTGGGAACATTGCCCCAGTCAAAGTAGACACTGCTTGCAATTGTCTCGAAGGCATTTATGAATCCGAGCGTGGTATAGGATACCGCTACACCAATGATGGCCGACAGGAGCAG
>JANXGZ010000074.1 GCA_024958995.1 Methylococcales bacterium
TTGATCACGTTTTTGCAGTCATCCACATGAATCACAATCCCCGTTCCGGGATTAAAGAAACCGATAATCGGGTCACCCGGAATCGGCCGACAGCATTTCGCCAGGGTGGTAACCATATCTTCCGTTCCCTTAATAAACAAAGGGAACCCGGAAGACCTGCCCGTTTCACCGCAGTTCGACCCTACGATTTTCGCCTCCAGAAAAAAGCGATTGACCAGCAGGAAAGGCAAACGGTTTCCCAGTCCGATATCCTCTAGCAGAGCATCCAGGAAAGCGTATTCCAGTATTTTCTGGACATCCTCGAGCCGTTCTTCGGAAACATTTCCCAACTTTATTCCGTGTGCATTGAGCTCTTTGTCCAACAGTCGGCGCCCGAGGGTAATAGCCTCCTTTTTTTTGAAGTTTTGAAGGTAGGTACGGATCGCTGAACGCGCCTTCACGGTGACGACAAAGTTCAGCCACAAAGGGTTGGGCCGTGCCCATTCCCCGGTGATTACATCAACGGTCTGCCCGTTCTCCAATCGAGTCTGCAACGGAACAAGCACCATGTTGACCCTGGCCGATGCAGTTGTATTACCCACATCAGTATGTACGGCATATGCGAAATCTACGACCGTTGCTCCCTTGGGAAGCTTCACGATGGCACCCTTGGGCGTAAACACATAAACCTGTTGAGGAAACAGGTCAACCTTGAGGTTATCGATGAATTCCAGCGAATTACCGGCACTCTTCTGAACCTCAAGCAATTCCCTCAACCACTCGTTTGTTGGTTCGTGGCTGTAGGACAGCTTATTGGCATCCCCCTTGTATAGCCAGTGGGCAGCAATCCCCGACTCAGCCATCCTGTGCATTTCACGAGTTCTGATCTGCATTTCCAGAAACAGGCCGTAGGGCCCCACCAGCACCGTATGAAGCGACTGGTATCCGTTTTCCTTGGGTAGCGCCATATAGTCCTTGAAGCGTCCGGGAACCGGCTTGTACAAGGAATGCATCACGCCGAGCGCGCGGTAACCATCGTCCGGTTCTTCAACCACCAGTCGGTACGCGTAAACATCGAACACCTCCGACAGGGAAATGTTCTTATCGACCATCTTTTGATAGATGCTGTAGAGGTTCTTTTCGCGACCGTAGACTTGGCACCTTAAATCGCTGTCGTCCAGCCGTTTCTTGATGGTGGCTTCGATCTTTCCAACCACTTCCTTACGCCGTCCACGGGCATTTCTGACCGCTTTGTCAATCACATGGTAACGAAGCGGGTGCATTGCCTGAAAAGCCAGCTCGGAAAGTTCGATCCGGATATTGTTCATCCCGAGACGATTGGCCAGCGGAACGTAGATCTCTAGCGTTTCGCGTGCAATCCGCCTTTTCTTGTCCGGCGGCATTACGCCCAAGGTTCGCATGTTGTGAACCCGGTCCGCCAGTTTCACGATGATGACCCGCAGGTCGCGGGCCATGGCGAGAAACATCTTGCGGACATTTTCGGCCTGAGCCTCGGCCCTGGACCTGGAGTCCAGCTGGGTTAGTTTGCTGACTCCATCCACCAGATCCGCGACAGTTTTACCGAATTCCCCCGAAATGTTGCCCTTCGAAACATCGGTATCCTCGATCACGTCGTGCAGGATCGCTGCCGTTATGGCGTTGCCGTCCAAACGCATTTCGGCCAGAATCAGCGCAACGGAAAGGGGATGGCAGATATAGGCTTCGCCACTCAGGCGAACCTGGTTCGAGTGGGCCTGGGCTCCGAAACGATATGCTTTGAGAACCTTCTCGACTTGCTTCTGCCCAAGATAGGTTTGCAGAACGCCCACCAGCTGTCGAACCAGCTTTTCCTCCAGCAATGAAACTTCATTTGGGATCGCAAGATCAGTCATAACGTTTCAGGGAAACCGATTCCGCTCCCAGCCTTCTCGAAGATCTAAACCAGCTTCATATAAAAACCACCGCCATTCTGCCGCTTAGGGTGTTTTTTCAACTACCGAAAAATTAGGCTGTACCGGCCGTCACTCTCCGACTGGCGGCTCCTTCGCCACGGTTGCTCCAGCCGCCGACATCTCGGTGGTTTCTTCTTCGGTTACTTTCTCAGCAAATTCAACCGGCTCGCTCTTTGATTCGTAATGGTCGGCCAAGATATGATCGCCCGCAATTTCGCGCAGAGCGACCACGGTAGCCTTGTCATTCTCCCATTCAACTTTCGGATCCTTTCCCTGATCAAGTTCCCGGGCTCGCTTCGTAGCCAGTAACACCAGCTCAAAGTGGTCTTTTACCTTGGCCAAACAATCTTCAACAGTCACTCTCGCCATTAATTCTATCCTCTGTTAATCAGGGTAATGAAAATTCAGTTAGTTATTGAATTATAAAGCAGTGTGGTCTGCCTGGCCAGACAGACCACCGCTTGGCTCGGCCTCCCTAACCAATCGTCTTGCAAAATCGGAAGATAGGAATCTCCAAAACCGCCCCAACCGAACGAGACAGAAGCGAGCAGGGCTCAACGCAGGGTAAAAAACCGGCCCGACAGCTATTCAAAATCGGCTGACAAGCAATTGCGGACCGGTTCCGACACCGCTACGGAGAAGGAATAAAACTCGTGATCAATGCCGGCCGAAAGATCGCGTCCGCTGCTAAGATCATTGATCATTGCGGGAGTAAATTCAAAACGCAGGAAATGAACCGCCGAAGTGGCCTGGTCGTTGGTCCGTTCGAGGTCTTCATCGGCAAACGGCACCACAGCATCGTGTCCTGAAATCTGCATCCAGATGCAGTCCTCGACCCGTTTCAGCAAGGCTAGTTGTTCCCGACGTTCATCGGGATCACCGTACTCGAGCATGAAGGTCGCCTTCAGGTTCTTCCCGTCTGGGATCAGTGGATTATACGCTTCCAGTTCCTGCTCAATACCGGCTTTGTCAAAGATCCGTTCAACACGAAGCATCTCCTGAATCTGATATTGAATGGTCAGGCGGTCTTCAAAATACAGGCTGGCATGAGCACCGATCGCCAGCCGTCTGTAGCGCTTGTGATTGATGACCCGGCTACGAAAAGATTCGCGAAATTCAGCATATTGTTCCAGCGAGTAAAGATCTGACCGCTTGAGTTTTTCCATGTTTAAATTCCGTAGGCTAGGCGCAACAGTCCGAATGGACTAACGGATTTCCGGTCCTCTTCCAGACTTTCGACAATATGGTGGGCGGCGAGCGGGCAATCACTGGCCACATGATCCACGTCCGATCGTTTGATCTTGTTGAGGATCGGACGGCAGATCTTTCTCGAAATCTCGTGTGTCTCCTGCCTAACCCCGTAGGTTCCGTCATGGCCCGAGCAACGATCGATCATCTGAATCGAAGTGCCCGGAACCAGTGAGAGTATATCCCTGGTTTTTGGGCCGATATTCTGGACCCGCTGATGACACGGAGCGTGGTAGGCGATCTCACCCAACGAGTTCTCAAAATCGAGTTTCAACCTGCCTTCCTTGTGACGCAAGGCCAGATATTCGAAAGGGTCGAAAATATTCTTTCGTACTAGGTGTACATCTTCATCTTCGGGAAACATCAACGGAATTTCCTGCTTGAACATCAAAACACAAGACGGGATCGGAGCAACAATGTCATAGCCGTCGTCGATCAACCGTTTTAGTTCAGGAATGTTCACTTCCTTTGCTGCGGCAGCGGATTCCAGGTCGCCGATCTCCAGCTTTGGCATCCCGCAGCAACGTTCCGTTCCTGTCAACCTCACATCGATCCCATTGTGTTCAAGCACCGCCACCATATCCTCAACCAGCTCTGGCTCGTTTCGGTTTCCGTAACAGGTCACAAAAACGGCAACCTTACCCCTGGTTCGGGACGTCGGCTCCGGCATGAAGGACTGCCCTTCCTTGTCGGAAAAACGCTTCCTCAGGGTGTCCCGGTGGTAGAAAGGGAAGTGAGCATCCCGATGGATCCCCAATGTTTTTTCCATGAAGAGACGGCCCACAGCACTGGAACTTACTGCATTGAACGCTTCGCTAATGACCGGCATTCCGGCGATAGAGCCCACGGTATCCTGTTCGCTCAACACCCGGTCACGGATGGTAGTGTCTCCGTTCCTGTGCTTGATGGCCTTAGCTCGGAGCATGAGATGCGGAAAATCAACATTCCAGGAATGAGGCGGAACGTAGGGACACTTGGTCATGAAGCACAGGTCGCACAGGTAACACTGATCTACAACCTTACCGTAGTCTGCCTTGTCTACTCCGTCCACTTCCATGGTTTCTGATTCATCCACCAGGTCAAACAGGGTCGGAAAGGAGTTACAAAGACTGACGCAGCGACGGCAGCCATGACAGATATCGAAAACCCGTTCTAGCTCCCTGTTCAGGTTGTCCTGGTCGTAAAATTCCGGATTTTTCCAGTCCAAGGGCTGGCGACTCGGAGCATCAAGGCTTCCTTCCCTATTTTCAGTCAATTCTGCCATCGTTCACTAACAGTTCTCGGTTAATTTAGAGGATGATACGGCTCCACATCCTGCTCAATCACGGGTAACGGAGTGTAGAGCTGAACCGGCGGGAAATTCGCCACCCGAAAAACATGAAACCGGGCATTCGCCCGGTTTCATCGGCCCGCTAAAAAAGCGGAAATCAATTATCCAGGCCGTCCAGCGCTTTCTGAAACCGGTTGGCGTGCGAGCGCTCGGCCTTTGCCAGCGTTTCGAACCAGTCCGCAATTTCGTCCATACTCTCCTCGCGAGCTGTTTTTGCCATGCCCGGATACATGTCGGTGTATTCGTGGGTTTCACCTGCAATGGCTGCTTTCAGGTTCAGCTCGGTGGTTCCAATCGGTTCACCCGTTGCTGGATCACCGACTTCCTCCAGGTACTCGAGGTGGCCGTGGGCATGACCGGTTTCACCTTCCGCAGTTGAACGGAAGACAGCTGAAACGTCATTGTAGCCTTCGACATCTGCTTTCTGCGCAAAATAAAGGTAACGACGGTTTGCCTGAGATTCGCCTGCAAATGCAGCTTTCAGATTTTCTTCGGTTTTAGAACCCGATAACGACATACTAACCTCCTTCGTAAAATTCTATGAATGATGATTCTAGCCTATCAAATTTTAGAGAGTGCACAGTGAAAAGTAAAGAATCGTCGCGTCCAAGAAAACAGTCTATCCGGCGACTTTAAAGCACCCCCGTAACACGTCCAAAAGCAGGTGCGTAGGGTACCTTTACCGTTCGGAATCGATGTATTCAACCCACTGCTTTGCGGATTTCCGTGTATTGCTGTATTGCCGTGCCTTGACAAACGACTTTCTTGCCTCGCCATTGAAATGAAGTTCGTAGCAACTCATCCCGAACAGCAAATGTGCTTCGCCCGGCTTCTTGAGCCCACCTTTCTGCAGTGCCGTGAGTAGTTGGGCGTGGGCTTCCTTCCATTTTTCCTGTTCGATATAGATACGGCCAAGCTTAAAGGCAATCTCTCCCGTGGGGTCCACTGCAGACGCCTTCTTCAGCGCCAACACGGCTCTATCGTATTCGCGTGATAGAACCCACATATCAGCGACCTTCTCCCAGTTCTTCAAGGTGCCCTTCACCCTGTCAGCAACGATTTCGCGCATCATTAATTCTGCGGCCTTGTATGGTGTTTCCTGGTACGACATCAGGTTTGCCAGGTTCAGGATATATCGCTCTTCGATGATAAAACCTTGGTTATAGGCTACTTCATTCGCAGCCAGTGCCTTTTCGTACTGATTCAGTTCCTGGTACAGCCCTATCAATTGCAGCCAGTAATCCCTGTTTGGCGGAAATCGCTCAATCAAGTCCTTCGCTATCTGAACAGCCTTCTTGTAATCACCGAGTTGGTAATGAATCGACAACAGCATCCTGTACCAGGATTCATCCGGCTTTCCCTTACCAGCGATCGCCTTGTTCATGTAAGCCTTCGCCTGTTGGTATTGTTTGAGCTGGTAGTAGACGCTGGCAAGCATCAGATATTGCTGACCGGTTGGAAATCTAATCCTAGACAGCCCTTCTTCAAGTAAGGTAACCGCCTTATCGGGTTTTCCATTAGAAGCGTAGAGCTCGCCCAAAGTGAGACGGGAAGCCGCTGCCTGTTTGTCAGGCAGCACATCGATCGCAAGGGACTGCTCCAACGCCTTTTCAGCATTGGCGTACTTCCCTTGCTCGATATGAACAAACGCTATGGTGCGCAGGATAACCGCCTTGTCCAGACTGTCTGATTCCAGTTTGGGCAGCATCGCGTTCAGCTTGGCTAGGGCTTCCTGGTAAGCCGACTTTTCGATCAGGTCTTCAGCCCGCTGTAGAAGACGATAAGTCGGTCGGGAAACCGTCGCTGACCAGATGTCCGGCCCAACCAGCGATAAAACCAGGGCAAGTACCCAACCCGTGATGGCCAATCGATTGATCCTGTTCCCGAACTTCATTCCTACCTTCTCAGTTTGAATTCCATCACCTGGACAGCACGTTGTTCAACCACCTCCCCAGCAATCACCTTGGGATTGAACTTCCACCTCGAAATAGCTCTGATTGCCGCGCGATTGAAAATGCTACTGGGGTACGCGTCCACCACAATCGGATTTACGACACGACCCTGTTCATTGATCACAAACTCGACCTGGACCCAACCCTCGATTCCGCGGTTTGCCGCTCGCAATGGATATTGTGGTGGAACCCGAAATACCGGAATAAGGCCTGTACTGAGCGTCCCGGAAAATCCACCGACCTGAAGACCGTCAACCAGGGATCCAGCTATTCGCGCATTGACCGGAACATCCAGATTCGGCATGTCAATCCGCATCTTTTGCCTTGGCGCGGTTTGCGCCGTGTTCATCTTGGGTGGTGACGGTTTCTTTTTCGGTGGCGGTTTTTTCGGCAGGGCCCGGCTACGCGTCCTCAAATCGGTGTCACGATCCAGACGGACGAACTCGACCATCTTCAGGCCCCCTACTTCGGGAAGCCCTCCGTGCGACCGAATCATAATCTGCATCATCCAGAAAAGACTGAGCGTAACAATCAATCCCAGTCCAAAGGCCGAGAACAAATGTCGACTCACTGCGATGAATGCTCCGTCGCGATCGACGCATTGGTGATCCCTGCCATCCGAATCTGATCCATGACTTCCACCAAGTGATGGGTTTTGGTATCACGATCCGCCGCAATGATTACCGAGCCCAGTGGATTCTCGGCATGCAGCCGGGCAACATTAGCACGAACTGCACGGACATCAACTGCGCGTTTGTCGATCCAGACTTCGCCGTTGGCTCGGATCGAGACGATGATATTGCCACGCTCCTTGCGCTCGGCAGTTTCGGCTGTCGGGCGGTTGACATCAATTCCGGATTCCTTAACAAAGGACGTCGTTACGATAAAGAAGATCAGCATGATGAATACGATGTCCAGCATCGGTGTGAGGTTGATCTCCGGTTCCTGGTTCCCATCATACCGTTGTCTGCGGCGCCGCATGATCAGCCTCGTTCGCTAAAAGTGAGAATATCAGAGAGGTGACGAACCTCATCGTTAACCTGGTCTTCGATCCACTTGGTGAAATACAGACAGGATATGGCAACAACCATCCCGGCCATTGTCGGGACTGTACTGTGAGATACCCCATTTGCCATGGCACGTGCATTCCCCGTCCCGATCACCGCCAGTACATCGAAGGTTTCGATCATTCCCGTTACGGTACCCAGGAGACCCAGCAGCGGACACAGGGCAATCAACATCTTGATGACCGTCAGGTTCTTCGAAAGCTGGGTCCGAGCCTGGGATATATAACAGGTCCTTACCGCATGCGAAGCGCGGCTTTGCTTGTTCGGTCTGCCATCCCAGCGCCTCAACCATTTTTCCCGATTCACCGGATAAACCGTTCGTATGAATAGAATCCGCTCAATGATCAGGAACCAGACTAAGACCGACAGAAACATGATCCACCAGAGCACCATCCCCCCTGCGGCCATGAGGTCATCGACAAAAGGTAACAGGCCGTGCATCAGGTTCTCCGACTTTCCATCGACTCACACAGCAGTCCCGCACTCTGTTCGTCAAGAACCTGACTGATTGCATTGCTGCGAGTCAGCATCAGGCTGTGCAAAAACAACAACGGGATGGCAACCAGCAAACCCAGCATGGTCGTGACCAGTGCCTGGGAAATTCCTCCCGCCATCAGTTTCGGATCACCAGTACCGAAAAGGCTGATTGACTGGAAAGTCTCGATCATTCCAACCACCGTCCCCAGAAGGCCCAGCAAAGGTGCAACTGCAGCCAGCAGTTTGATCAGTGACTGGCCTTGTTCAAGGACAGGAATTTCCTTAGCAACCGCTTCGTCGATCAGTAATTCAAATGATTCCATGTCATCCACATCGGAGTCTCTTGCAACACCCAATATTCTCCCCAACGGGTTGTCATCGGTTATCCGGGCAAGATCGGCAAGCTGTTGTTCTACGCCTTTCGCTACCCTCAGAAGGTCGACCATGCGTGAGGCGACCACAATAAGACCGATACCCCCCAGAAGCAGGATGATGTAACCAACTGCGCCACCCTGGTTGATCCGCTCCCATACATCGGGAGCCTTGACCAGCATACCCAGGATCACGCCCCCGGTTGGATCGATACCGACCTGAACCAGTGCCGAATCATCTTCTTCCAATGCTTCGGCCATATCCAGGTACTTCCCTTCGGGCTGACGTGCAAACTCAAGCATCGTACCGGTCTCGGACAGATAGCGGATATACAAGCCGTCAGCAAAGAGGTTGAAGGGTCCAACTCGAACCAGATCGGTTTTCCTCGGTTCACCGGAAGCGGAAAGTACCTGTCCCTGGAACCGAACAACCTTCCCCTGCTCGGTCATTTCCTGCTGCAGCAGGTACCAGAGGTTTTCCAGTTGGACCACGGTTGGCAATTCGGAAGATTCCGAAATTGCTTGCAATTTGCCAATGCGGCCCGGGAACTGAGCCGAAATCAGCGAAGAATCCATGTCCGAGCGGGCATCCGCAGCAACCTGCCGCACGACACCGAAAAGCTCACCCAGTTCGCCGGCCTTTTCCTTCAACACCGACTCCAGTTTCCCCAGTTCTATCTCATTCTTTTCAAAGCGCGCTTTCAACTGTGCTTCCCGCGCTTTCTGGCGTTTGAGCTCAGCTTTCGACTCTGCAAGCAGAAGAGCTTGGGACTCCTTGGCCGAAAGAAAACGCTTTTCGCGCTGACTGTTCAGATTCCTCTCAACCCCGTGCGATTCCCTGACGTCCATCAGGAGTTTATCAAGGTCAATATGTTCAGCCAGAACAGGACCTCCAAGGGTCGAAAGCAGTCCGACCACGAAAAAACGGATCATTGAACTTCCTCCGGCGCCGGAACTGGCAGAGCAAGAAGGTTGGGGGCTGCCTCCTTGCGGGCGACACGCAATCCATCCCGCACGGGAAGATCGTATTCATCCGGCAATTCTTCCCAGCTGTTGGATTCCTGATTGAGCATACCAGTCTGGCTTCCGTCAAGGGTCTGGTAGAACAGAGCAATCCTTCCCAGGCGCAGAAAATCAACCGGCCGCTCGACCCCATCAATACTCAGGTTGGCCCGGTAAGCTTCGATGGTTCGCCCATAATCCCCTTCCACCTGGTAGGCCTCGAGTACCCGGCGAAACTTCTCTGCACTGGTCACGTCCGCACGAACCATGGCGGCCTGGAGATCACTGATCCGTTCACCGCGCTCCTCGGGAAGAAAAGGCAGGTCATAGGCCACGAATTGTTCCAGGCTTTCCAGCATGCTCAACATCAGGGGAACCATTTCTCGCTGGGTAACCTCGATCTCCTTCAACTGTTTCTCAATGGACTTTTTCTCCTTTTGCTGCGATTCAATCATCCGCACAAGGTAGTCGTTGTACGTTTTCAAAGCTTCTGCTTGCCGGGTATTCTGGCGAAATTCCTGCAACATACGGCGCGTCTCATCATCCAGCCGGTCAATCGTTTGCTGCGACGATGCAGCATCCCGATTCTGCCTGACATTGGCCCCGATTACCTTTTCCAGCGGCTCGACACACCATGCCCCGGCCGAATAACCAAGCCAGAAGACCACGATCCTGGTCAGGGGCTTGGCGCGAATTGTCCAACAAAGATTCATAATTGCCATCCGATTAAACATTCATAAACGTCAATGACGCATGAGGCAGACATCAGGTATTTTGACAAATACCTGATGAAGGCGAAAATTTTTCGACTTTAACACCCTTTATTTGATATGCAATCACACCGTTCAAATCATGTCCTGTCAACCGGTCAAATCACACAACCGGCCGGCTATTCGCCCACTGAATCCTGCTGCCGAACCGTGGTAGGCTACCGTGATAGCCTTTGGCCCTATAGCCACAGAACTCATGAGCAAGCTATAATGGAACGCTTTTTCTATGTGTAAACCGAACCAAAACAGCGGTCAGAAAACCCTTGGGCGACACCCTTATCAACCATGAAAACTGCGGCAATGAAAAACTTTTCCACCACTGACGATCTGCGTATTTCGGAAATCAGAAAGGTCTTGTCTCCGGAAATTATCCACAAGGACCTAGCGATTAGCGAAACCGCGGCACGCACGACAAGACAGGCCCGTTCGGGCATACACCATATTCTCAACAACGAAGACGACCGGCTTCTGGTGATCGTAGGGCCTTGTTCGATCCACGACCCGGAAGCCGCAATAGACTACGCGCATCGACTTCTCGAAGTTAAGAAAAGACTGGAACCCGATCTGCTGATGGTCATGCGCGTCTATTTCGAAAAGCCAAGAACAACCGTTGGCTGGAAAGGCCTGATCAACGACCCCGGCCTGGATGGAAGTTTCAACATTAACCAAGGTCTGCATCTCGCCAGGAAACTGCTACTGAATATCAATGAGCTCGGCTTACCTGCAGCCACTGAATATCTGGACCTGATCACGCCCCAATATGTCTCTGATCTGATTGCCTGGGGCGCCATTGGCGCCAGGACGACCGAAAGCCAGGTCCACCGTGAACTGGCATCCGGGCTGTCCTGCCCCGTGGGATTCAAGAACGCTACCGATGGATCCTTCAAGGTTGCTGTCGACGCCATTGGTTCTGCCTGTCGTCCCCATCATTTTCTGTCGATGACCAAGGCCGGCCATTCCGCAATCTTTTCAACCACGGGCAACAATGACTGTCACCTGATTCTGCGGGGCGGCCAAAGCCCCAACTATGACCAGGCCAGTATCGAAAGCGCTTGCGAAACCCTGAGACAGGCTGGACTCCCGGAGTCGCTCATGGTGGATTTCAGTCACGCCAACAGCAGCAAACAACATGAACTGCAGATCGAGGTTGGAAAGGAAATCGTCCGGCAACTGTCGAAAGGAAGCAGGAAGATCCTTGGCATCATGATCGAAAGCCATCTGGTCGCCGGAAACCAGAAAGTGATACCCGGTCAGCAGCTAACCTACGGACAAAGCATCACCGACGCCTGCATCGGTTGGGATGATACCGAGCAGCTGCTCGAGTCTGTGGCCAATGCGGTCCGCCAGCGTCGTGCAAATGCACAGCAATAACGGAAACCTGTCACTCCACAATGGAAATCATTGTAAACGGTAGCCCGTTCAACCTGGACCCGAACTGTTCGGTTGCTGATCTTGTTGCGAAACTTGGGTTCAACAAAATCCGGATCGCTGTCGAGCTGAACCGGGAAATCCTGCCGCGCCCTTACTTTCAGACCCGCGAACTGAGAGCTGGTGACCGAATCGAAATTGTACAGGCCATCGGCGGAGGCGAGTCGGATTGCATGCGGGTCGGGAATTACAGCTTCGAATCCAGGCTAATTGTCGGAACCGGAAAATATCGGAACCTCGAAGAAACCCGACTGGCCATCGAAGCCAGTGGCGCAGAGATGGTCACGGTGGCCATTCGCAGAACCAATATCGGCCAGGACCCCGATCAGGAAAATCTTCTCGATGTCATCTCGCCGAATGACTACATTATCCTACCCAACACCGCAGGCTGCTATACGCTGGATGATGCTCTACGAACCTGCCACCTGGCTCGAGAACTACTTGACGGCCAATCGCTGATCAAGCTCGAGGTACTGGGCGACGAGAAAACCCTTTACCCTAATGTCGTGCAAACGATTGAGGCCACACGGCGTCTTGTTGATGACGGGTTCGATGTCATGGTCTATACCAGTGATGACCCGATTGTCGCAAAAGAGCTGGAAGACGCAGGTTCTATCGCAGTCATGCCGTTGGCCGCACCGATCGGTTCCGGGCTGGGTATACGTAATCCCTACAACATACTCACCATTATAGAGAACGCGAGGGTTCCGATCATCGTGGATGCCGGGGTCGGAACAGCTTCGGACGCAACCATTGCGATGGAACTGGGATGTGACGGCGTACTGATGAACACCGCGATCGCAGCGGCAAACAACCCAGTGCTCATGGGATCGGCCATGAAAAAGGCCATCGAAGCTGGGCGCGAAGCGTTCCTCGCGGGCCGGATGCCGAAAAAGAGGTATGCCTCAGCATCGTCCCCAATAGATGGTCTCTTTCTATAGACAAATAACAGCCACAGCTCAACCGGGCTAGTCTCTGGCAGACCAGCTGTTACCGCTATTCAGTTCATGTGCCCAGAAAAAAACATTGATCGGCGACACGTTCTCAGCTTTGTCCGTCGCCGCGGAAGAATCACGCCATCCCAAAAAAAAGCCCTTGTAGACCTTTGGCCAGTCTACGGTATTGAACCAGACGAGCCATTCAACGGTGAAAAGTTATTCGGGAATTTGGCCCCGGTTACGCTTGAAATCGGCTTCGGGAATGGAAGTAGCCTCGCTGCCGCCGCACAAAAGAACCCACAGCGAAACTATGTCGGAATCGAAGTGCATGAACCTGGGGTCGGTCACCTGATGAGCCTACTGGACAAAGGCGGAATCGAAAACGTCCGGATCTTCTGTCGAGACGCCGTAGAAGTGGTACGTGACCTAACCCAGGATGCTGCTCTTGACCGCGTCAACCTATTTTTTCCCGATCCATGGCCCAAAAAACGTCACCACAAACGCCGGATCGTTTCCCCGGATTTTGCCAAACTAGTATCGGTGAAGCTCAGACCGGGCGGCTGTTTTCATGTCGCTACCGACTGGGACGAATACGCCAGCCACATCACCGACACCCTGGAGGCGTGCAAGAATTTTGAACCCATTGACGGTAAAACATTCCATCAACTAAAACTGGCAGACCGATCCATGACCCGGTTCGAGAAACGCGGCCTGCTGCTCGGCCATCCGGTCTGGGACATGATGTACACCAGGGTCTAGTCGGTCCAACGACTGACCCTAATCAGCCCAGTAGCGATATCAACTGCATCATGGGCGGGAACGTTAACATCTTGAGCACCTGGAACCCCACCAACACCACCAACGGAGACAGATCAATGCCCGCGATCTGCGGAAGCGCACGTCTCACTGTCCCCAGCAGCGGTTCGGTCAGGTAATAGATCAGTGACGTGGCAGAATTGTAGGCTCCCGGGTTAATCCAGCTGATCACAACCTGGATCAGGATAGCAAACACGAAGATGTTGATCAGCAGGCTGATCAATTCCATGAACGCCCAGACGAACACCGCTTCGACCGGCATCGTAGAACCCTGGAGCGCAAAGATCAGGTACCCGGAAAGCATCTGCAACCCGAGCATCAACACCAACGAAGCGGAATCGACACGTCCGACCGCAGGAATCGCCCGCCGCATCGTCTTCAACGGCGGATGCGTAATCTTGACCAGGAACTGTGAAAAGGGATTGTAGAAATCGGCATTGACCCACTGCAGCAAAAAACGGAGCATCACTGCAAGGATGTACAGGCTAACAAAGGTTTCGATCAGGAAAATGACCGGATTTGCGTAATACGAAGCCCCCATTATTCGCCTCCTAATTCTCGGGACATTTCTATCGAACGGTCACGTGCAGCCAACAGGGCCTCAGCAACCAGTTTATGAAAACCGCCCTGCTCGAACAACTCGATCGCCTTCTGAGTGGTGCCCCCGGAAGAAGTAACCTTTCTTCTAAGTTCCGCCGCCGACTCCTTTCCCTCCAAAGCCATCCTGGCCGCCCCAAAAGCTGTTTGTTCGATCAGTGCACGAGCCGTCTCCTGGTCCAAGCCCAATTGGTGAATACTGTCTTCCATCGCCTCCATCAAGAGGAAAAAGTATGCCGGACCACTTCCTGACAAGGCCGTCACCCCGTCCATCTGCAATTCAGACTCGAGCCAGACCACTAGGCCGACCGTCCCCATGATGCTTTCAACCAAGTCGCGCTGATCCGCCTGAACACAAGCGTTTGCATACAACCCTGTCGCCCCGGCACGCAGCAACGCCGGCGTATTCGGCATCGCCCGAACCAGGGCAATCGGTTGGCCCAGCCATTTTTCAATATCCGATCCACGGATTCCGGCAACCACCGAAATCATGATCGCGCCAGGTCGCAAGCCCCTTGCACCAATCCCCTCAACCACTGTCCTTGCAACCTGTGGTTTGACTGCCAGAACCACGATATCGACGTTCTCGACCAGTTCAACGTTGCTGTTCGTAACCCGAACGCCATACTGGCTGCCAAGGCGTCCCAACTGGGACGGATCAACATCCGAGACCCAGATCGACTCCTTCGGGTATCCTCCATCAAGCAAACCACTAATGAGTGCCGACGCCATGTTGCCGCCACCTATAAACCCTGTCTTGTTCCGCTGCACTCTGTTTACCCTTGCCGTCGCTTGGGCTATTCTACCTTAGATGCGGCAAGCGGGAACAGGCACAACGGTCCTGGCCAGGGCGACCCTGCAGCGATTCCTGAATTCCCGTATCCCCGTTGGTGCAGGAGCCAAACGCAGCAATAAGATTGTTTCAGGATCGGTTCGAAAGACATTGGCCAGGTCACGATAAAGCCTGACCGAATAATCAGGATATCCCGCCATCGATCCCATAAATTAGAAACGGTCAGCGACCGCCTACCTTCCCACCGATTTCAAATACCTTTTCCGGTTCGATGATTGAAACGATTTATATCGAAAGAAATGTGCTGGACCATCCACGCACCCGGAAAATCTGCGAGCGGTTCCCGGATGCGAGGAAGATCCACTGTGGCCGCTACACGGAGATCTTCAACCCCAAGGCGCAAAATTTTCGTCTCCAAAAGCGCAAGCCCTCGCTGATCCTAGCAGAAAAATTCAAGAACCTGGTCCTTCCTGCTCCCCCAGGATACGGAATCGGGAGCCAGAACAATTACTATTTTTCCCACATGCTCAACTGTCTTTACGACTGCAGGTATTGCTTCCTGCAGGGCATGTATCAGTCGGCCCATTACGTGCTGTTTGTGAACTACGAAGACTTCCTCAAGGAAATCCGGGAAATCGCCGCCCGGAAGTCCTGCATCCAACCCCACTTTTTCTCAGGCTACGATTGCGACAGCCTCGCGATGGACCCGATCACCGGTTTCTCCGGATCCTTCCTGGATCTATTCAGTGAAATGCCCCAAGCCCTGCTGGAAATCCGAACCAAGAGTACCCAGGTCCGTTCGCTGCTGAACCGGGAACCCATCGCCAATTGCGTGGTAGCCTTTAGCTTTACCCCCGAGCCAGTTTCCAGGACCCTGGAACACAAGGTCCCATCGATCGAACGCAGGATAAACGCACTATCCAAACTTTCAGCGCATGGCTGGCCAATTGGACTCCGCTTTGATCCCATGATCTACGAAGACAACTACCGGCCGAATTATCAGGCACTGTTTGGCCGTATTTTCTCGGTAGTGAAGGAGAGCGCAATCCATTCCGTCAGCCTCGGTAGCTTCCGTTTACCCGGTTCTTTTTTCCGCAAGATCAAACGCCTTTATCCGAGGGAGAAAATGTTCGCTGGACCACTTGAGCTCAAAGGGAACCAGGTCTCCTACAAACCCGTTCTGGAGACGGAAATGAGCCTCTTCTGCACCGAAGCCCTGATGAACCACGTACCTCAACACAAGATCTTTCATTGCAATTCATGACCCGCACCGCACTAATCACCGGCGCAAGTTCCGGCATTGGCCGGGCAGTTGCCTCGAGACTTCTGGATCAAGGCCATCAGGTCATTGGGCTTTCCCGAACCATTGACGATTCCACCTTCGAACATGACCAATTTACGGGCTTCCAGGCCGACCTCTCCGACCTGGCTGCGCTTCCCGATCGGTTGGGCTTTCTTTTGCAGCGTTTTCCGACGATTGATTCCGCGGTATTTTGCGCCGGGCAAGGGCTTTTCGGGTGTCTGGAGGAATTCTCGTATAGCCAGATGCGCTCAGTCATGGACCTCAACTTTACCAGTCAGGCCTATGTCGCCCGGGCCTTGGTCCCGATATTCAAGCGAAACAAAAAAGGCGATATGGTTTTCATCGGATCAGAAGCGGCACTAAGCGGAAGTCGGAAAGGAACGGTCTATTGTGCCAGCAAATTCGCACTGAGAGGCTTTACCCAGGCCCTGCGCGACGAGTGCGGGAAAAGCGGCCTTAGAATCACCCTGATCAACCCTGGTATGGTGAATACCTCTTTCTTTAATGGACTGTCATTCACCCATGGCGAATCTGCTTCGCACGCGATCGAACCGGAGGACATCGCAAAACTGGTATCGACCGTCTTCGAGATGCGGAGTGCAACCATCCTGGACGAAATCAACCTGAGCCCCAGAAGTACGATCGTTCGATTCAAGAGTTGAGATCCTGACGGCAGGGCGAAAGACACCTGCTGACCTTTCCCGTCAAATCTGTTAGCTTTCGTCGAACTAGATATTCATGCCGCCCAGATCGTGTTCTAGCGATTAGCGAGATGCCCATTGGCTTTTCCGGACCGGCAACAAACGCGGCCAAGACCCCTGAACCAAAAGGAAAACGTTTCATGAACCCGACAGCCAGAACCTGTTTCTTTCTTGGCTTTCTCGCCTGTACGACCATGTTGGTCATCGCCGCCTACTTCCAGTTTATTGAAGGGCTGGAACCATGTCCGCTTTGCATCTCGCAGCGTGTGATGGTGCTCGTCGTGGGCCTGACCATGCTGGTAGCAGCAGTGCAGAACCCGGCCGCTACCGGCATCCGAATCTACTCGCTGACCACCCTGTTTTTTTCTCTGTTCGGTACAGCAATCGCCGGCCGACACGTCTGGCTGCAAAGCCTTCCGCCCGATGAAGTACCCGAATGCGGACCTGGGCTCGCTTATATCTTCGAGCACTTTCCGCTCAGCAGGACCGTAGAGCTGCTTTTGAACGGGACCGGTGAATGCGCAGAGGTTCAATGGACATTCCTGAGTCTGAACATGCCCGGATGGACCCTGATCGGCTTCCTGTTGCTGGGATTTCTCGGCGGCTTGCAATATAAAAATACACTGGGAACCGACCAGGCCGAGGGCAAAGTGACATGAACTCTGCGCTCAAGAAAACCCTACTGCCGTTTTTCCTTGGACTGTTATTGTGTGCATCGGACCCGGCATCGGCTGAAAAAGAACCGTCCGATGCAACGGGCCGACTGACCAAGTCGATCGCCGGAACCCATCGTGCCGCCGATAACAGGCAACGCGATACCTATCGCCACCCGAAAAAAACCCTCGAATTCTTTGGCATCAGGAATTCGATGACTGTGGTCGAAATCTGGCCAGGGGGTAAAGGCTGGTATACGGAAATCCTTGCACCCCTGCTCGGGGAAAATGGCAAACTTTACGCGGCTCATTTTTCTCCTGACTCCCCGATAGCCTTTTTCACCTCCAGTCTGAAACAGTTCAGGAAGAAACTGGCAGGGAACCCCGGCGTTTACGAAAAGGTGGCCCTAACCACGCTGCAGCCACCGGCGCAGCTTGAAATCGCACCGAAAAGTACAGTCGACATGGTTCTGACCTTCCGTAATGTTCACAACTGGATGGAAGCCGGGCAGGCCAACAGCGTATTCAAAGCCATGTTCGATGCACTCAAACCGAGGGGTATCCTCGGGATCGTCGAACATCGAGGGATTGCCGAGCTGGCCCAGGACCCGGAAGCCAGATCAGGTTATGTTACGGAAAAACACGTGAAAAAGCTGGCACGCAGGGCTGGTTTCGAATGGATTGAAAGTTCGGAAATCAACGCCAACCCACGGGACACAAAGGACCATCCGGCTGGCGTCTGGACACTTCCACCAACCCTCAGGTTGAAAACCCTGGACATTGAAAAATACAAAGACATCGGAGAAAGCGACCGCATGACACTGAAGTTTCGAAAACCCTAGACGGCCTATCTCCGAGGAAATACCACCCCTGATGAGATTGCCCTCAACCGAATAGGGATCCGGGTTGCCGTTGGCTGACCCCCGCTCAACTTCGCTGGCGCAAAGGACTCTTGCGGGGAAAATGCGTCCTCAGGAAATCCATCTGGTCACTCAGTACCCTGCGTCCCTGTAGATAGACATATTCGGCATGCGTTGGAACGAAGGGAATCGCCAGCAGTTCCATGCCTGCAGACTCCGGTGAACGTCCTGCCTTGTAATTATTGCAACGCCTGCAGGCCGTCACTACATTATTCCAGCAATCCTGTCCGCCCAGGCTAATCGGTGTCACGTGATCACGCGAGAGGGCGCCCATTGAAAAATGTTCGCCGCAGTATAGACACAGGTGGTTGTCACGCTTGAACAAGGTCGGATTATTCAACGGAGGTACGTACTTCTTGCTTCTCTTCTGCAGAGCAAAGTTTCGGCTTTCAGTCGCAAGGATCGAATTAACATCTATGAAACTGCGTTTACCGGTTATCGCATTTATGCCACCGTGCATCGTATACAATAACGTTCCCAGAGAATAAACAACCTGGCCCAGGTAATACAGCTTGGCCGCTTCCTGGTAACCAATCCACTCAAGAGGCATCCCCGAAGCGTCCGTCCTCAAAACCTGTTGATTCCAAACCGGCATTTTGCCTCCCTATATCGAGCGTCTGAAGCGCATGATGTTCAATTCAGTATCGAATGAAACTATCCATCCAGAAATTCCAACAGGCCTTTTGCCATCGGCAAAAACCCTATATTTGTTTAGACTTCGAAAAACCTCATATTGATAATGGACAACAACTTCTAATTATTAAAAGCCGATCATAAAAAAATTACAACCCTTTGTTCAATATTGTTTTTTTATAAACCGATTCATCTTTGTACATCCAGGAACTACCCAGGAATTACGGTCACTTCGAACGATTCACTAGGAGTTTCCCATAACGCTGCCCACAGTACCTGTGTATAACCCATCCAAAACGACGCAAAACCCCAAAGTCGAAACGAGTTTGCTCGATCTACAGCCAAAATTCAATCTTCAATGCCCACGATTCTCAAAGTTGCCGTAGCCGTTCCAATACGGCTGGGTTTCGATTACCTGCCCCCCGCGGAAGTAGACATAGACGATCTTTGCCCGGGCCAGAGAATCCTAGTTCCTTTTGGTCCACGAAACAGAACCGGTTTCCTATTGGGCATTGAACAAGACGCAGAAATCGATACGAGTCGACTAAAAAAGGTGACTTCAATCATCGACAAAAGACCCCTGCAGTCGGAAGAGGATCTGAAACTGCTAGTCTGGGCAAGTCGTTACTACCATCACCCAATCGGCGAAGTCATCGCTGTGGCCTGGCCCACCCTTCTTCGAAAAGGCAAGGCTGCTGAAATGACCCTAGACACAAGACTGGCTCTCGCCGCCCCCGAAGAGATCGTGCGTTCCAGGCTCGCCGGGAACGCACATCGTCAGAAAACCCTGGTCGACTTGCTGGCCGCTCACCCCGAGGGGGTTTTAAAAACACGTCTCAACCAGCTCGAATGGAACTGGCGCGGTACCGCGCGCAACCTGCTTAAAAGAAACCTCATCAAGACCCTAGCCGGCGGCTCGGCTCGGCCCTGCGAATTCGTGGTAACCGGCCCTCGGTTCGATCTGAATCCGGAACAGGAAAAAGCCGTAAAGGCCATCAGAGCCGAACTGGATTCGTTTCGCATTTTCCTGCTGGAAGGTATCACCGGCAGTGGCAAAACCGAGGTCTATTTCCGAATCATTCAGTCGGTACTTGAGTCGGGCAGACAGGCGATGATTCTACTGCCTGAGATCTCGCTTACCCCACAGGTCGAAGCGCGTTTCAAGGCCCGGTTCAACAGTCCGATTGCCCTGTTTCATTCAGGCCTGAGCGAGCAAAGGAGAAAAAACTCTTGGTTACAATGCGCAAAAGGCCAGGCGCCAATCCTGCTGGGCACCCGGTCGGCGGTCTTTACACCGCTAAAGGCTCCCGGCCTGATCATCCTCGACGAAGAACACGACACTTCGTTCAAGCAGCAGGAGGGATTCCGATTTTCGGCTCGCGATATCGCACTCAAGAGGGCTCAGCAACTGAACATACCGGTCATACTCGGATCAGCAACTCCATCTCTGGAATCCCTCCATAACGCAGAAAGAGGCCAGTACCGCCACCTTACACTTTCGGTGCGTGCAGGCGATGCTCGCCCTCCCTTCATCCAGGTACTTGATGTTCGTAAGCAGCTGCTGACCGAAGGCCTTTCCCCGCAGCTGATCAAGGCAATCAAGACGACACTGGCCGGGAATCAGCAGGTCCTGCTGTTCATTAACCGCAGAGGTTACGCGCCTCGCCTGATCTGTCACAGCTGCGGCTGGGTCGCCCAATGCCAGAGGTGTGACACCAGCCTTGTCATCCATTCCCGCAGGGAAATTCTACAATGTCACCACTGCGGGCATCAGCGACGGATACCGGCTACCTGCGAAAACTGTAGTTGCGATGACCTGCGCCCACTCGGACTGGGTACCGAACGGATCGAACAAATCTTGGAAAAGATCTTTCCCGAATCAACCATCAGCCGTCTCGACCGGGATAGCACCCGCCGCAAGGGCAGCCTGGAAAGGACGTTGGAAGATGTCAGGACCGGCAAGACGGATATCTTGATCGGCACCCAGATGCTGGCCAAAGGGCATCACTTCCCGAATGTTACCCTGGCAGGAATTCTAGACAGCGATTCGGGCCTTTTCAGCACCGACTTCAGAACCACGGAAAAGCTCGCACAACTGCTCATCCAGGTAGCGGGACGAGCTGGCCGTACAAAAAGCCGCGGCACGGTAATCATCCAGACCCGGCATCCCGAACATCCGATGCTCGTTTCGCTGATCAGCGGGGGATATCCGCGTTTTGCCAATGACGCGCTGGCTGAACGAAAACTGGTCGGCCTTCCGCCTTTTACCTTCCAAGCATTGTTTCGCGCCGAAAGCACCGACCCTGAGCACCCATTGACCTTTCTCAGTCACCTGCGGC
>JANXGZ010000274.1 GCA_024958995.1 Methylococcales bacterium
CTGACCGCACCCTCGAGCAGAATGCCTCACTTGCGACACTTTCACCCCTTCAGAAGGACACCCTGGTGAGCCCGGATCAGGCCAAAGTTGCCTTGCCGGATTCACTGTGGGCGGCAACCGCCGAACCGGCAGTAGAAAGTCACCCACTCAAATCCCAGATCGACTGTGATGTCGCCATTGTGGGTTGCGGTTTCACTGGCTTGCGGGCCGGTCTTGCACTGGCCGAAGCCGGGAAAATGGTCGTTCTGCTGGATGCCGGAGAACCCGGTTGGGGTGCCTCTGGCAGAAATGGCGGCAGCGTCAACCCCCTGCTGCCATTTCACTCCCCGGAGCAGGCCAACCGACTGATCGGACCCGTGTTCGGACCGAGACTCTCCCGTCTGTCACTGACATCAGCAGACGAGGTTTTCGACTTGATCGAGAAATTCCAGATTAACTGCCATCCGGTTCGAACCGGTTGGATCAGAACAGCGCATTGCCGGAGTGCACGAAGGCTCTTTGAGGCACAATGCCGGCAGTGGACCGATGTCGGTGCAGAGATCGAAATACTGGAGAAACCAGAACTGGACTCGATGCTGGGATCAGCCGCATTTTCCATGGGCGCCATCATTCCCCGCGGCGGAAATATTCAACCGCTCTCCTTCGCCAGGGGATTGGCGCAGGCGGCCATCAATGCTGGTGCTCAGATTTACAGCCAGACGCGCATAGTGAATCTCTTTAGAGAAAAATCCGAATGGGTGCTGAAATCATCTCAGGGCATAGTTAAGGCACAAAAGGTCATTCTGGGTACCGACGGCTATACCGATAATCTTTTCCCGGGGCTTGCCCAATCCGTCGTTCCCGTGATCAGTGTTCAAGTCGCGACAAAACCTCTGGCCGATGATATCGGTGCGTCGATACTCCCTGGCGGGCATACCTTCTCCGATACCCGCCGAACTATCTTCTATGGAAGACGGGACCACATGGGGCGCTTTCTGCTCGGCAGCCACGGGACCACAGAGACGAGTGACGACCATCGGGATTTCGATCGCATTAAGAAAGAGGCCAGGCGCCTGTTTCCGCAACTCGGTGATCCCGACTGGGAGTTTCAATGGGGGGGGCGGATTGCCGTGACGCAAGATCGCCTCCCACACTTTCATGAACCGGCAGAAAATCTGTATGCGGGTCTTGGCTATCAGGGCCGCGGCATTGCTATGTCAAACGTCATGGGCCGCATTCTGGCCGAACGAGCCCTTGGCAAGCCAGCGGAAGAATTGGAGATCCCCTCAACAGCCATATCGGCATATCCTTTTCATCGTTTTCACCGAACTGGTGTAAAGCTCGTCACAAGCTGGTTCAAGTGCCGTGACGAAGTTGAGCGGCTCCTGGGCTGAAACAGCGAATCCACAAGGAATCGAGGACCTCAAACCATGAACGACGGCAATTCTTTAAACCCAGAAGGGAAAAACGGCGCCCTGCACTCTGCCACCCAAGGCCAACATCGGCACTGGGGCATCAACAACGACTACACAACCCTCCGGGACGTTCTCCTCGGCAGGCCGGACTATTATCGCTGGGTCGAGGCGGGGCCGATTATCGGCCGGACCCTCGCAAATGCAGACAAAACCGGTGCACGCTTTGATCATCCACTCGCAATGCAGCAGCACCAGACCATGGTGACGGTCTACGAGGATGCCGGGGTCACGTGCCACTATCTCGCCGCAGATCCTGTACTGCACCGGAATTTCTTCGCTCGCGACTCAAGCGCCATGACGCCCTGGGGTGCGCTGATCTGTCATATGCAACTCAAGTGCCGGCGTGCCGACTACGTTACCGCGATCGATTTCTATCAAGGCAAAGATATTCCCATCTGGAAGATGGCTACAGCGGGACACTTCGAAGGCGGCGATTTCGTCATCCTTGAACCCGGGCTGGTGCTGGTAGGCTACTGCGGTGAAAGGTCTGAAAAAGAAGGCTCCGAACAAGTGGCAGGCTGGATAAAGGAGGAGGGCTGGGAATCCATACTAGTGCCAATATCAAGAGAATTTGTCCATATGGACGGCCTCGTCGTACCCATCGCGCACAAATTGGTGGTGACCTGCCTAGATGCTCTTGAAGATTGGCTGATCGATCGACTCAAATCGGAGGGTTATCAGTTTGTCGACGTGGGATACAGTGAAGCCCGAAACCTCGGAGTCAATCTGGTTGCGCTTGGAGACGAGAGAATCCTTTCAATGGCCGGTAGCCAGTCTCTCAATGAACAACTCAGGTCAATGGGGTTCGAGGTCCACGACCCCGACATGTCCATGTTCACCCTGGGCGGCGGAGG
>JANXGZ010000186.1 GCA_024958995.1 Methylococcales bacterium
ATAGCATCCGTGCCGGTTCGAGTCCGGCCCCGGGCACCACAGAATCGATAAGGCATTCTGATCAAGTAGTTGAGCCTTGTTACGGCGATACTCCTACCGACCTTCATCCGGGCTATCTAGATTCGGTTGAATTTCTCTAGACTCCAAAGACTGGGCGGGTCAGGATTCTTGGTTCTCTCGCTTCTCGCCCTTGTAATCTAATAGCGGGTGATGTGTTTTGTCAGTGGTTGGTTAAATGGGGTTGTCATTAGCTGATTGAGCACACTGGTTCATTGCGTTTTGCCGATTTGAGCGGGGTCAATCTGGAACTGCTATCTATGCCTACGCGGCCGTATTTTGATGGCTGAAAGGATGTTACGATTTTGTTATAATTGCAGGAGTCCGCGAGTCCCAAAAAAAATGGATGTCGGCTCCGTGGGGACCGTCGTTTCTCAGGCAGCCTGTATCCCCCTTGTGAATTTGTTCCATTCGGCATGCCCAGTTTTTCGGAATGGTCCTTTCTGTTTTTCAGGATCAAAGGATCAGGCACCCACCAGCAACCAGTTATAGGTTTTTATGTCAGAGTTTGCGAAGGAAATAACGCTCGTCAATCTTGAAGACGAGATGAAGCGATCGTACCTGGATTACGCTATGAGCGTAATTGTCGGGAGGGCGTTGCCGGATGTTCGAGATGGCTTGAAGCCAGTACATCGCCGGGTATTATACGCGATGAGTGTACTCGGTAACGAGTGGAACAAATCATACAAAAAATCTGCGCGTGTGGTCGGAGACGTGATCGGTAAATATCATCCTCACGGGGATACAGCGGTCTACGATTCGATCGTTCGAATGGCTCAGGCTTTCTCCATGCGTTACATGCTTGTCGACGGACAGGGGAATTTCGGTTCGGTAGACGGCGATTCTCCGGCGGCAATGCGTTATACCGAAGTCCGGATGGCCCGGATATCTCAGGCACTGCTTTCCGATCTTGAAAAGGGGACGGTCGATTTCGTTTCCAACTACGACGAATCCGAGAAGGAGCCCAGTGTTCTACCGGCTAGGATCCCCAATTTGCTGGTCAACGGGTCAGCGGGGATCGCGGTGGGAATGGCCACCAATATCCCTCCGCATAACCTGTCGGAAGTCATCGAGAGTTGCCTGGAATTAATCGACAATCCAGAACTTTCGCTTGAGGCATTGGTGGAACAGATGCCCGGACCAGATTTTCCCACGGCTGGTTTCATTAACGGTGCTAAGGGGATCCGTGAAGCCTATATGACGGGGCGCGGCAAGATTTACCTCAGAGCTCGGGCCGAATTCGAAAACATGGACGATTCCAGTCGGCAAGCGATCGTGATTACTGAGCTGCCATACCAGGTTAACAAAGCAAGGTTGCTGGAAAAGATCGCGGAAATGGTCAAGCACGGTAAGCTGGAAGGGATCACGGCACTTAGGGACGAGTCCGACAAGGACGGGATGCGCATGGTAATCGAACTGCGCCGCGGCGAAGTTGCGGCAGTGGTTTTGAACAATCTCTACCAGCATACCCAACTACAAAACGTTTTCGGTATCAACATGGTTGCCCTGATCGATGGCCGGCCGAGGTGTCTGAATCTCCGGGAGATACTGACTGCCTTCTTGGATCACCGGCGCGAGGTGGTAACACGGCGTACCCTTTTTGACTTAAAAAAAGCCAGGGACCGGGCCCATGTGCTTGAGGGGCTTGCTGTTGCCCTGGCTAATATTGATGAAATCATTGAATTGATCAAGGCGGCACCGACACCTGCCGATGCACGCAAGGGTCTTGCAGGGCGTCACTGGTCGTCTGGAGTTGTCGCAGAACTACTAGCACGTGCTGATGCGGACCGGTCACGGCCGGAAGGGCTGGAGCCAAACTTCGGGCTTAGTGATGAGGGTTACCTGCTGACCCCCACGCAGGCCCAGGCGATACTTGATCTCCGATTACAGAAACTGACCGGCCTCGAACAGGCAAGCATTGTCGATGAATACCGTCAGATCCTGGGGCAGATTGACGATTTGCTGGATATCCTAGGTAGCGAGACCCGGTTGATGACGGTGATTCGGGATGAACTCGAAGCGATTCGAGAACAATTCGGCGACGAACGTCGGACCGAGATCATCGAGGATCAACTGAACCTTTCCGTGGCGGATCTGATTACCCAGGAAGACATGGTGGTCACCATGTCTCACGAGGGTTACGTGAAGTCGCAGTCACTGGATGAGTACAAAGCTCAGCGAAGGGGCGGTCGGGGTAAATCTGCTACATCGACCAAACAGGATGACTTTGTCGACAAGCTCTTCATTGCCAATACACACGATACGATTCTCTGTTTCTCCAGTTTGGGGAAGGTCTATTGGCTGAAGGTCTACGATTTGCCGGTTGCAAGCCGGGGGGCTAGAGGAAAGCCTTTCATCAATCTGCTGAACTTGGACCCCGGTGAAAAGATCAACACGATTCTTCCGATCACGACATTTGACGAGAACCTTTGCGTGTTTTTTGCAACCGAGCAGGGCACGGTAAAGAAAACCTCGCTGAATGAGTTCGAGAGACCTAGGACGACAGGCAAGATTGCAATCGATCTCAAACCCGGGGACTCGCTCGTCGGGGCGGGGGTTGCCGATGGGACCCGTGACATATTGCTGTTCAGCAGCGACGGGAAGGTGGTTCGTTTCTCGGAAGAGGATGTTCGGTCGATGGGACGGACGGCAGGCGGAGTCAGAGGAATCCGGTTGCACAAGGGCCAGCGTGTCATTTCGTTGATCATCTCGGATGAGGGCTCGGTGCTGAACATCACCGAGCACGGTTATGGCAAGCGGACCGCGCTGGACGATTTCCCGAAGCACCGGCGCGGAGGACAGGGAGTCATCGGAATTCAGACCAGTGAACGCAATGGCCGTGTCGTCGGCGCCAGTCTGGTTCGGGAGTTGGATGAACTAATGCTGATTACGGACGGTGGGACGTTGGTCCGAACCCCTGTCAAGGAGATTTCCATCCTTGGAAGAAATACCCAGGGCGTACGCGTCATAAGGCTCGGTGGTAATGAACGCGTCGTCGGCGTGGACCGAATAGAAGTGTTGGATGGCGAAGAGGAATCTGCCGAGGAAGACCCGCAGACGGACGAATAAGAGTCAATGACCAGGCTCTACAATTTTAGTGCTGGGCCATCCACAATACCCGGCCCGGTGCTTTCCCGTGCCCGGGATGAGTTGCTGGATTGGCATGGATGTGGCCTGTCCATACTTGAGATGAGTCACCGGGGGAAGGAATTTTATTCGATCGTGGAAAAGATCGAGAATGACCTGCGGGCATTGCTTAGTGTTCCGGACACACATCGGATCCTGTTCCTCCAGGGAGGAGCCACAACCCAGTTTTCACTGGTTCCGATGAACCTTTCAGGCAAAGACCGTACGGCCAGTTACGTGGACACCGGTTACTGGTCGAGAAAGGCGATTCAGGAAGGCCGTAAGTTCTGTGATGTCCAGATTGCCGCCAGCTCGGGGAATCTGAACAGTTGCAGCTTGCCCTCATCGGAAAATTGGGAAATCGACGTCTCGGCGGATTACCTGCACTACACCGCAAACGAAACCATCGAAGGAATGGAGTTTTCGGAGGTACCCGACTCAAACGGTGTGCCGTTGGTCTGTGACATGTCCTCCAACATTCTGTCGGGTCCGATCGATATTGGACGCTTCGCCCTAATTTATGCCGGCGCCCAGAAAAACCTCGGTGCGGCTGGGATTACCCTGGTTGTGATCAAGGAAGACATGCTTGGGCGTGTGTCCAGGGAATTGCCCGGCGTTTTCAGTTACGTGGAATACGCAGAGAATCGATCACTGGTTAATACACCGCCTACGTTCATCTGGTATTTAATGGGGCTGGTGATTGAGTGGGTTGATGAGCAGGGGGGGCTCGATGCTGTAGCGGCGACTAATGCCGTCAAGGCAACAAAGCTCTATCAAGCGATTGATCGGTCCGGTTTTTACTCGAACAAGGTCAGATTTGACGCCCGATCTCGCATGAATATACCCTTTATGCTTGCGGACGTCGACCTGTCGGATTGTTTCATTCTGGAAGCGGAAAAGAATGGATTGCTCAACCTGCGGGGACACCGGTCCGTTGGTGGAATGCGAGCAAGCCTTTATAATGCTATGCCTGAATCGGGAGTCGATTGCTTGGTTTCGTTCATGACTGAATTCGAACGGCGTTATGGCTAAGGTATTCCGGATCTGGGTTTTGCGGAACTTGTTGGCCAGTTTAGGGCCGGACATCCGGTTCGCAAGGATTCCTTAATCGACCACCTTTCGATGGAATGCGTTTAGTGTTGGCAGAAAATAGCCTGGTGAATAATTCAAAATCCGTTGAGTAACGATAGACCAGTCATGGCGATACCCGACCCCTTATCGGAAATCCGAAAGCAGATCGATTCGATTGATTCCGAGATCTTGGCCCTGATGAACAAGAGAGCCAGCCTGGCGATGGAAGTCGCCAGGACAAAGTCGGAGGCCGGT
Organism: Methylococcales bacterium; assembly: GCA_024958995.1. Lineage (GTDB taxonomy): Bacteria > Pseudomonadota > Gammaproteobacteria > Methylococcales > UBA1147 > UBA1147. The sequence goes on from JANXGZ010000186.1 coordinate 4,510, forward strand.
GAGAAAGCCTGTTTTTACCGTCCAGATAGGGAAGCGGAGGTTTTGAACGGGATACGCGAGAAAAACCCGGGGCCCCTCACGGGCGACACGGTGGTACTGGTTTTCCGTGAAATTATGTCGGCGTGTCTGGCGCTGGAGAAACCTCTGACCGTCGCGTTCCTGGGGCCGCAAGGAACCTTCACTCAGCAGGCGGCCAGGAAACATTTCGGCCATGGTATCGAAACGCTTTCCCTGGCATCCATCGACGAAGTGTTTCGCGAAGTAGAGAGCCGGTCTGCGCAGTTCGGTGTAGTGCCGGTGGAAAATTCTACGGAAGGGGTGATTACGCATACTCTGGACAGTTTCCTGAATTCGTCGCTGGTGATCTGCGGCGAGGTTGTATTGCGGATTCACCACAACCTGTTGTCGAAGGAAACCGATGTTGCGGATATCCGGGATATCTTTTCACATCAACAGTCGCTGGCCCAGTGCAGGCGCTGGTTGGACAGGTTTCTTCCCGAGGCTAGGCGAATAAGCGTAAGCAGTAACGCAGAGGCAGCTCGGCGGGTTGAATCGATTCCCCACAGTGCTGCGATTGCCAGTGACATTGCGGCAAGACTGTACAACCTGAATATCCTGAAACAGAACATCGAGGATGAGCCAGACAACACCACTCGGTTTCTGGTGATCGGTAATCTGGAAGCGGCCAGTACCGGAATGGACAAGACTTCCCTTGTGGTGACAACCGGTAACCAGCCGGGTGCCTTGCACGAAATGTTGGAACCCTTCGCGAGCCAGGGAATCAGTATGACTAAGATTGAATCCAGACCTTCCCGTCAGGGGATGTGGAGTTACGCTTTTTTTATCGATATTGACGGACACCAGGATAGTCTGGCGGTAGCCCGGGCCTTGCGCATATTGGAGACGAAGGTCAAGACTTTCAAGATTCTTGGTTCTTACCCACGGACAACAACTTAGACTTGCGAGCCGGGTCCCCGAAGGTCAAAACAGAAAACCAAAGGCATGAACGAATTTCAGCATCTCGCGGTCCCGGAAGTCCAGGGGCTGGATCCTTATCAGCCGGGCAAACCCGAATCGGAACTCGAACGAGAATTAGGGTTATCGAATATCGTCAAACTGGCGTCCAATGAGAATTCGCTAGGGCCAAGTCCCCAAGTCATCAGGCAGATTCAGGGGTGCGGTATAAACCTGTCGCGCTATCCGGATGGTAACGGTACAGAACTGAAAGCGGAACTGGCAAGACGTATGGCAATTCAGCCCTCACAGGTAACGCTCGGCAACGGATCCAGTGACGTTCTTGAAATCATTGCGAGGACGTTTCTAACCGCGGGTTCGGAAGCTGTATTTTCCGAATTTGCATTTGCCATGTATTCGATCTTCGTTCAGGTGACTGGAGCAACCGCCCGAATTGCCAGAGCCTTGGAGCCGAGTAGCGTAATGCCGTATGGTCATGACCTCGAGGCGATGTATGGCCTAGTTAACGATAAGACCCGGGTTGTCTTTATTGCTAATCCGAACAATCCTACGGGAACCTATCTTTCGTCTGATAGGCTGTTGGGCTTTGTGACATCGCTGCCTGAGGAGGTAATCTGCGTAGTTGACGAAGCCTACTTCGAATACGTGGAAAAGGAGGATTTTCCAAACACCATGGAGTGGGTGGAGCGGTTTCCGAACTTAGTTGTGACACGGACTTTTTCGAAGGCTTTTGGGCTTGCCGGTTTGCGGATCGGTTACGGGGTTTCAGATACCCGGGTCGCTAACCTTCTGAATCGGGTGCGTCAGCCGTTCAACACCAATTCATTGGCGCTTGATGCGGCGCTGACTGCCCTTGCCGATGAGAACCATATTCAGGTGTCACGGAAGGCCAATGCTGAAGGGCTTTGCTTTCTTCTCGAACGCCTTGCCGAGATGCGATTGAATGTTATTCCCTCGGTGGGTAACTTTGTTTGCGTCGACGTTCAGCGTAGCGGCGCCGAGGTTTTCGCGGATTTGCTCAAGCAGGGAGTGATCGTCCGGCCGCTTGCGGGATACCGGATGCCAAATCACATCCGCGTTACCGTGGGAACCCCTCGTGAAAATAAACGATTCCTGGCCGAACTTCGCAAGGTCCTCTGATATGTCGGGACGACTATGTATTATCGGGGTGGGGCTGATCGGCGGGTCAGTCGCACTGGCGGCTCGTCAAAAAGGTCTTTTTAGTGAAATTATCGGGGTTGATCAGAATTCTGAAAACCTTCGCGAAGCGGAACAGAGAGGCGTGATTAATGGCGGTTTTGAGGATGTCACGGATCTACCGGGAAATTTTGACGTCGTGATGTTGGCAACCCCTGTTGGGGATATGCAGCGACTGTTCGAACTTCTGAAACCACGGTGGTTTTCGTCGACCGTATATACCGATGTTGGGAGTACTAAGGAAAGCGTGGTCGAAGCAGCCAATCACGTTTTTGGATCAGTGCCTTCGAATTTTGTTGCTGGCCACCCGATTGCCGGCAGTGAGAAAAGCGGTATCGGGGCGGCCAGGGCGGATCTGTATCAGGCCAAGCGTGTCATTTTGACCCCTTGTGCCAAGACCGGTGCTGGACCCTTGCAGGATGTACGGGATCTGTGGGAACAAATTGGGGCTGTGGTATCGGTCATGGAAGCTCATCATCATGATCAAATATTTGCCGCGACAAGCCATCTTCCGCACATCGTGGCTTTTGCTCTGGTCGACATGCTGGGTAGGAAGGACGAACAGGACGAAATACTCAAGTATGCTGCCGGCGGATTTCGCGATTTCACCCGTATCGCTTCGAGTAACCCCAGAATGTGGCTGGATATCTGCATGGGAAATCGAAAGGAACTGATGTGTCTTATTGAAGGGTTCAAGAATGAATTGAGTCGGATCAACGAGATGCTGGAGAACAACGAGAGAGACAAGTTGCTCGATAGCTTTCAGTTTGCAAGGGATACACGGCAACGGTTCCTTGAGCGGTTCGACGTCGATTGAGAAGCACGGATCTTAGGCAACGGACTTGTTAGGAGCATTGTGCTTACTGGCTACACGCCGGTTTTCCAACAGATTAATCTATCGAGCCTGATTGTTGTACGTTGCCGCCGCCGGTCCTCTCCCCTGTAGTAATGGGAGAGGACGCAGTTTGCCCCCATATCTTCAGAACTAATGACATCAATCAATTTTCATCTCCAGCCCGGCGGGTCTCTTAAGGGTAGATGCCGGGTTCCAGGGGATAAATCGATCTCGCATCGCGCCATCATGCTGGGATCGATCGCCGAAGGGCTGACTCGTATCAGAGGTTTGCTGGAAGGTGATGACAATATTGCAACTCTGAACGCATTTCGATCAATGGGTGTTGAAATTTCCGGACCCCGGGGCGGGGAGCTTAGAATCAACGGTAGAGGCTTCCACGGACTGAAAGGCCCTGAGGGGTCGATGGATCTCGGAAACTCCGGTACTTCCATGCGGCTTCTATGCGGTTTACTTGCCGGCCAGAAGTTTGATAGCTGTTTGGTTGGTGATGCATCACTGTCGAAGCGACCGATGGGCCGGGTGACGGAACCCCTGGCGCTGATGAGGGGGGATATCGAAACCACCCCTAGAGGAACAGCACCGTTGGTCATTCATGGCAATCCGTATCTCGAGGGTGTCAGGCACGAGCTCCGGATCGCTAGTGCTCAGGTTAAATCATGTCTGCTACTGGCCGGTTTGTACGCGGCGGGAACCACCAGTGTTGTTGAACCCGGGATTACACGCGATCATACGGAACGTATGCTGCAAGGGTTTTCGTATCCGGTGGAACGGAAGGGCAACCGGGTTGCCGTGAAGGGCGGCGGTTCGCTGCTGGGAACCAACATTAATATTCCGGCCGATATTTCATCAGCGGCCTTTTTCATGGTCGGTGCATCGATTGCCGAGAATTCGGATATTACCCTGGAGCATGTTGGGGTCAACCCTACCCGGGCGGGGGTGATCGATATCCTGAATCTGATGGGCGCGCGGATCGAAACGAAAAATCTGCGCCAGGCAGGGGGCGAACCGGTGGCTGATATCCGTGTAAGGAGCACCTTCCTGAAAGGGATTCGGATTCCCGAGCAGTATGTGCCAGTTGCCATTGATGAATTCCCGGCTATTTTTATTGCGGCTGCCTGTGCTAAAGGTGAAACCGTCCTGACCGGAGCCAAGGAACTCAGGGTCAAGGAGAGCGATCGAATTCAGGTAATGCTTGAGGGGTTGATTGAACTGGGGGTCGATGCAGTTGCAACCGATGATGGCCTGGTCATTCAGGGAGGGTCTCTCGGTGGTGGGATAATCGATTCAAAGGGTGATCACAGGGTGGCGATGGCATTTTCTATGGCTGCTCTCCGAGCTAGGGGGGAAATAATAGTTACCGATTGCAAGAATGTTGATACATCGTTTCCGGGCTTCCAGGCAATGGCGCAGTTTCTGGGTTTGCAGATCACAACCGAGGTGGATGGGCAATGAATACCAATATTCCGGTGATCACCCTGGATGGTCCAAGCGGAGCGGGTAAGGGAACTATCAGTAGAATCATTGCAAAGCGGCTGGGATGGCATTACCTGGATAGCGGTGCTATCTACCGGGCGTTAGCGGTGGAAATGATCAATCTCGGCATTTCTGCCGACGATGAGGCTTCTGTAAGAACTGCAGCAAGGGAGATGGATCTGCGCTTCGAGTTTGAGGCCCAGTTTGCAGTCCTGTTGTCAGGGCAGGATATTTCGGCAGGCCTTCAGAGCGAGGCATGCGGGAACCAGGCGTCCCAGGTCGCCGCGATAGCCAGTGTTCGTGAGGTCCTTTTGCAAAAGCAGCGGGACTTTCGGCGGCTCCCAGGATTAGTTGCAGATGGCCGTGATATGGGGACTGTCGTGTTTCCGGATGCCCCGTTCAAGTTCTTTCTCACTGCCAGCGCTAAAGTCAGGGGCGAAAGAAGATATAAGCAGTTGAAAGAAAAAGGAATGAATGTTAATCTTGATCAAATCATTGATGAATTAATGAGAAGAGATCAGCGTGATCAGAATCGCAAGACGGCACCTCTAGCCAGGGCCGAGGATGCTGTTCTGGTTGACTCTTCCAGAATAACGATTGATCAAGTCGTCGAGCGGATAACTAAGCTAATTCTAGCTGATTGACCGGTCAAGACGATTAGGGGTGCCGTCTTCCTTGAAGGGGGATCGGCAGGTATTTTTAATTTTTTATGGGGTCCGTTAGTTGTGGTAACGGACCGAGAATATATAGAGAGATGACCGAAAATTTTGCCGAAATGTTTGAAGAAAGTCTAGCGCAGATGGAGATGCGTGCTGGATCAATTTTATCTGGAACCGTTATTGATATTGGATCGGAGACTGTTGTGGTCAGCGCCGGGCTGAAATCCGAAGGCGTGGTTCCCAAGTGGCAATTCCTCGATGCGGCCGGCAACCTCGAAGTCGAGGTCGGCGATGAAGTGGAGGTTGCTCTGGACATGATCGAAGACGGTCTGGGTGCGACCCTTTTGTCCAGAGACCGGGCCAAGAAAAACAAGGCATGGCAGGAACTGGAGGATGCATTCGAAAATGGTGATACGATTCAGGGCCGATTAACCGGCAAGGTGCGCGGTGGTTTTACTGTGGCGGTCGGAGCATTGCGGGCTTTTCTGCCTGGTTCTCTTGTTGACGTCAGACCGGTTCGCGATACAGCATTCCTCGAGGGACGTGATCTCGAATTTAAAGTGATCAAGATCGATCAGAAACGCAATAACGTTGTTCTTTCCAGACGGGCAGTTGTCGAGAAAGAGTACAGTGCCGAGCGAGAGGCACTGCTTGCATCCCTGGAGGACGGCGTGGTTGTTAACGGAATCGTCAAGAACCTCACCGATTATGGTGCATTCATAGACCTTGGCGGCATTGACGGGCTGCTCCATATTACCGATATGGCCTGGAGAAGGGTTCGGCATCCATCCGAGTGCGTCGAAATTGGTCAAGAAATTCAGGTTAAGATTCTCAAGTTTGACAAGGAGAAAAATCGCGTTTCCTTGGGTATGAAGCAAATGGGTGAAGATCCCTGGCAAAATATTTCCCGACGTTATCCGAAGGGAAGTCGCCTGTTTGGAAAGGTCAACAACCTTACGGATTATGGGTGCTTCGTAGAAATCGAGGAGGGAGTCGAAGGACTGGTTCACGTTTCCGAAATGGACTGGACCAACAAGAACGTCAGTCCGTCTCGTATAGTGCAACTGGGTGACGAAGTGGAAATCATGGTCCTCGACATCGATGAGGACCGTCGTCGAATTTCATTGGGCATGAAGCAATGCAAGGCGAATCCATGGGACGAGTTTGCTGCTATTCACAAGAAAGGGGATCGGCTTTCCGGAACCATCAAGTCCATTACCGATTTTGGTGTATTCATCGGTCTGGATGGAGGAATCGATGGTTTGGTTCACCTGTCGGATATTTCCTGGCAGGTCGGCGGCGACGAAGCGATTCGAAACTACAAACGAGGGGATCAGGTCGAGTCGGTCATCCTGGGTATCGATTCCGAACGCGAGCGTATTTCTCTGGGGATCAAGCAGCTTGAACAGGACCCATTCCAGAATTACATCGCATCTCTAGACAAGGGCGTTCTGGTCAAGGGTGTGATCAAGGAAGTTGTGCCGAGAGGGGCAATAGTGACTCTGGAAGAAAACGTCGATGGATTTATTCGTGCTTCCGAGATTCAGAAGGACCGGGTAGAAGACGCCCGCACCTTGCTTAAGGAGGGCGAAGAAGTCGAAGCCAAGTTTGTCGGTGTCGATAAGAAGAACAAGATGATTAACCTTTCAATCAAGGCCAAGCATCATGAAGAAGAGTCTACGGCACTGAAGGATTATTCAAGCCAGGCGGTAGTGGGCAAAGCCACCCTCGGTGATATTTTCAAAGAACACATGGATGAGAGCAGTTAAAACTCTGTGGGTTGGTATGTTTTTGAATTGATGTGGAAATTAAAGTGACTAAATCGGAGTTGATCGATGCCCTTGCGAACAAGCAAGGGCATCTTGTTCTCAAAGATGTCGAGTTGGCTGTGAAATGTATACTCGAACAGATGAGCCAAGCATTATCTAGAGGCGATAGGATCGAAATCAGGGGTTTTGGCAGTTTTTCACTACATTATCGTCCTCCAAGGATCGGTCGTAACCCAAAAACCGGCGATTCAGTGTTGCTGGCGGCGAAGCATGTGCCTCATTTCAAACCGGGCAAAGAACTGCGGAATCGGGCCGACGATTCACGAAAAAGATACGAAATCGAGCCATGATCAGTTGGCCGTTGTAAATGGGTATTTGCAATCACCTTCCCCGATTGACAATACTTCCTGGTAACTAAGGACCTTGATTTAATAACGAGTCGTTAAAAACGGATGGAATTTAAGGCAGGGGAAACCGGTATCCGGTTGTAGGGAAGGTCAAAAGAATCCCAGGAGTGTCACGCACAGAACCGTCCGGTAGATCGAAGGGGAGGTCATTGGCTTTGACACAGATTCTATCTTTAACCTTTGTCGCTCTGGTTTTTTGTACAGTTCTTGTGTTTTCCGCTCAGAGTCTCGGTCCGGTACAAAGTTATTTTTATCGGAGTTCAGGGTGGATGCTGGCTCTCTCTTTTTCGGTCGAACTTCTGGTCGCTATAGTCGCTACTTGTTCGGCGTGGTTTCTTCCTGCTCTTAGGCTTAAGGGTGAGAATCAGCGCCTGAAAGAGCAACTTCAATAGCATGCCGGGATGCGATATTCCGTTTCAGGCATGCCTTTTCTTTATTCTATCAGTGTACTCGGTTGCTTGAGTTGGTAGCGTTTCTACTACCTGTCGCAGCGGCTTCTCGTTATTATCGGAAAAACCCTCATCGTACGGATGCGTTACGTTCTGAAAGGATCCGCGCCATAGGCCTGAATTACAGCCTGAATGAGAAAATACAATCGACGCTCGAACTGGCAACCGGGATCACCGATACGGGCGGAAAGTCTATAGAATCCCGGATGGCT
>JANXGZ010000327.1 GCA_024958995.1 Methylococcales bacterium
CCAGTAACCGGATTCAACGTATCACACGCTAAGAACAGGACGAAGCGTCGCTTCCTTCCCAACCTGCATCACCACCGTTTCTGGGTGGAAAGCGAAAATCGCTGGGTACGGCTGAGACTTTCCGGCAAAGGCATGAGAATCATCGACAAGGTAGGAATCGATGCAGTTCTTGCCGATATGCGCAAGCGTGGCGAAAAAGTTTAATAAGGGTCGGGAGACAGAATAATGCGTGACAAAATCAAGTTGGTTTCCAGTGCCGGAACAGGGCACTTCTACACAACGACCAAGAACAAGAGAACGATGACGGAGAAGATGAACATCAAGAAATTTGATCCGGTAGTGCGCAAGCACGTCGTTTACAAGGAATCTAAGATTAAGTAAGAGGCAGGATTAGAACGTGGGAGCGACTGTTTGAATGCCCCCCGTCTTTTTCAGGGACCTTTTCCCCAGACGGATCCCCCATCCTGATCAGTGACTGGTTTCGGACCGGCGGCGTACAATCGGTTTTTTACCTTGAGGGTGTCGATTTTTTTCAGCGACTGGCCAAGGCAGGGGCCATAGAGGCAAATGCCGTCGGCAATCCGGAACCTGGCTCCGTGGAGCGCGCACTGGATTTCCGTTCTTGAAAGGTCGAGGAACTGGTTTTCCTGCCAGTTCAATGGTGCTCCGGTGTGCGGACATTCGTTTCTGTAGGCCACGGTCTCTTCTCCTCTATTGACCACAAACCCGACGGCTTGCCGCTCGCCATCCGAGAAAGCAAATTCCCTGCAATCGAGATTGGATAGTTCGGTCAGATCGCAAATGAACTGCATGGGCTCGTTGTTTGAATGGTTGCTCACTGTTGGGCCAAGTTTTTGATCAGGGGATTACTCTACTTCAGATGTCAGACCTGTGTCAGTATTCCCTGGCCTCCATCCTGGATTTTGCTCCGTACCGATGGTCAAAACAGCTGTTTGCGTCCGGCGGAAACTGTTTAAGCGGGCGTTCCTTCCATATAATGACTTTTTTCGAACAAGAAGTTGGTTTGATACCGTCTCGATGCCACCCGTCAACATGTTCTTCAAGATCGTGAAACCGTTCAATCTGATATTCCTTGGCCTCCTGGCTTTTTCCTTGCCCGTTTTCTCGGCATTGCCCGACTACGCGGAAGGCCGGCCCCTGCCGAGCCTTGCACCGATGCTGGAACGCGTCGTCCCGGCGGTGGTCAATATTTCAACCCGCACCGAGATCAAAGCCCAGGAACATCCGTTGATGCGCGATCCGTTTTTCCGGCATTTTTTCCAGAAACCCAACCAGCAAAGAAGACAACCGTCCCAAAGCTTAGGCTCGGGGGTGATCATCGACCGCGAAAATGGTTACGTACTGACCAACAACCACGTGATCGACAAGGCCGACGAGATCTTGGTTACGCTGCATGACGGCCGGCAGTTGAACGCAACCCTGGTGGGAACCGATCCTGAGGCGGACGTGGCGGTGATCCGGATCCCGGTACAAAACCTCACCGAGCTGCCGGTTGCCGATTCCAGCCGTTTGCGGGTAGGGGATTTTGTAGTCGCCATCGGCAATCCCTTCGGGCTTGGGCAGACGGTAACCTCCGGGATTGTCAGTGCGCTGGGTCGTTCCGGGCTTGGAATCGAGGGCTACGAAGATTTTATCCAGACCGATGCCTCGATCAACCCCGGGAATTCCGGCGGCGCCCTGGTGAATCTGAAGGGTGAACTGGTTGGCATCAATACAGCAATCCTCGCGCCCTCTGGCGGGAATGTGGGTATTGGGTTTGCCATCCCGACCAATATGGCGTTTCATTTGATGAAATCGCTGATCGAGTACGGTGAAGTTCGCCGCGGCCTTCTGGGTGTTACGGTGCAGGATCTGACTGCGGAACTGGCTCGGGCCTTTAAACTTGAAAACCGTGCGGGTGCTGTGATCAGTCGCGTGCAATCCGAATCACCTGCCGAACGTGCAAGGCTGGAACCCGGCGACATCATTGTCGCGCTCAACGGACGGACAGTTAAAAATAGTGCCGGGATTCGCAATGCCATTGGGATGTTGCAGGTAGGTGACCAGATCGAACTGACGGTCATTCACCGCGGAAAGAAGGTTTTCCGTACAGCGCGCATTGCAAAACCGGAAATGCTTGGAGTGGACGGCACGCGGATTCACCCGACACTGGCGGGTGCCGTGCTCAGTGCAACCACCCGCAGACAGATCGGGGGTGTTCTGTTCAGCGAAATCGAGCAGTCATCTTACTCCTGGGGCGTGGGTCTGAGGCCCGGCGATATCATCGTCAAGGCCAACAACCAACGGACTCAGACGCTCGAGGAACTCGCGTTGGCGGCTCGCAATGGCCGTTCGCTATTGCTTATGATTCAGCGTGAGGATGAAGCGTTTCTGGTTCACTTGCGCTAGTCCAGAAAGTCGCATGAGCTGTTCGGGCCTTCGAGCGCTTTACCCTATTTTTGCGTTTGCAGGTTTTTGATATGAGAGAGTCTCGTAAATTCAAGCCATTGAATGTTGCTGTTCTAGTGGTGTCCGATACGCGGACCGAGGAAGACGATGTGTCGGGAAAGGTGCTGGTCGAGCGCTTGACCGGGGCTGGACATTCGCTGGCGGAAAAAAAGATCGTGCCGGATGACACTTACCAGATTCGTGCCGAGGTCTCCCGCTGGATTGCGGATCGGTCGGTGGACGTAGTGCTCAGTACCGGCGGAACTGGCCTGACCGGCCGGGACGGCACGCCCGAGGCAGTGACGCCTCTGTTTGACAAGACGCTGGACGGTTTTGGCGAAGTCTTTCGCTCGATTTCGTACCAGGAAATCAGCACTTCGACCCTTCAGTCGCGTGCGGTGGCCGGTGTTGCCAATGCGACCTTCATTTTCTGCCTCCCGGGCTCGTCCGGTGCCTGTCGTACCGCTTGGGATCGCCTCATCCAGGATCAACTGGACTTTCGTACCCGGCCATGTAACTTGGTCGAATTGATGCCGCGGCTACTGGAAACCTGATGCCTTCTTGCAGACGGTATCTGTGCCTTGCAGCGTTGTCGGCGTTTACCGGTGTAGCGTTCGGCGCATTTGGTGCTCACGGGCTGCGCGATGTCCTCGACAGCTATCATCTGGCGGTCTACAAGACCGGGGTGGAGTACCAGATGTGGCATGCCCTGGGTCTTGGGCTGATCGCGACATGGATGCGCTCGGACCCGGAATCCCCTCGGCTGCTGTGGGCGGCGCGGCTGATGTTTTTCGGCATCCTGGTGTTTTCCGGAAGCCTTTACCTGTTGAGCCTGACCGGTATTCGTTGGTTCGGGGCGATTACCCCGTTCGGAGGGATGGCCTTCCTGGTCGCTTGGCTGCTGTTGGCGATTCATTCCTGTAAATCAACCCATTCAGATCAAGATGCGTGACGCGACCCCGAAAACGACCCATCTGAAGGATTATAGCCCCCCGGACTACCTGATCGACTGGGTGGATTTGCGTTTCGAACTTGGTGCTGCTGAAACGCTGGTCAGAGCACGGATGAAGCTGCGGAAAAACAGTGTAGCAGTCCAGGGCTTCCGACCGCTGAAGCTGGATGGCGAGGACCTGTCTTTGGAAAGAGTGAGTCTGGACGGCAAATTGCTGAGCGCCGACCAGTTCGAATGTACAAAGGATGGGCTTTTTATCCCCGGAGTGCCGCAGGGACGGTATTTTTTGCTGGAGACCGAAGCCCGCATTTATCCGCAGTCCAATACCGCCCTCGAGGGCCTTTACCTGTCCAACGGGATGTTGTGTACTCAGTGCGAAGCACAGGGTTTCCGCCGCATTACCTATTTCCTTGACCGCCCCGATGTGATGACGGTTTTCACCACGACACTGGTT
>JANXGZ010000156.1 GCA_024958995.1 Methylococcales bacterium
GCATGATCACCAGGGAAGACACCGTGCTGGCGCTTTCCAACTCCGGGGAGTCGCCTGAAATCCTGACCATACTGCCGATGCTCAAGCGCCTCGGCATTCCGTTTCTGGCGATGACCGGAAACAGCAAATCAACACTGGCACGCGAAGCTTCGGTCCATCTGGACGTGCAGGTCGCCGAGGAAGCTTGCCCCCTGGGACTGGCCCCAACATCCAGTACTACCGCAGCCCTGGTGATGGGTGACGCCCTAGCCGTTTCTCTTCTGAAGTCTAAGGGTTTTACCCGTGATGACTTTGCTCTTGCACATCCCGGCGGCAGCCTCGGCAAACGCCTCCTGCTCACCACCGGCGAACTGATGCACACGGGCCAGGAATTGCCATACGTCCGGGAAAACGCCTTAGTCAGTGACGTCCTGATTGAGATGACGGCGAAGAAACTCGGCATGACAGCAATCGTCAGCCGAGATAATGTCGTCACAGGAATTTTCACGGACGGAGACCTCCGCAGGATGTTCGAAAAATCCGAATGCGATGTTCATTCGACACTGGTGACTGCGGTCATGACCCGAAACTCTCATACGATTGGCCCTGAACTACTGGCCGCGGAGGCACTACAGATCATGGAACAAAAAAAAATTACGGCTTTGCTGGTCACTGACCCGGAGAAACGACTGATAGGAACCCTGCACATGCACGACCTGCTTCTCGCCGGAGTGGTATAAAGAAACCATCGACCTGCAGGCTCACCTCATGTAACCGCCTGCATTGATGACCGGGGGAAAACCCTTGCGGAGTTTTCCAAGACCGAGGTTACAATGACCTAATTTCCCCTAGGAAGCGTCAAACATGCAGGAAATACTTGAAAAGGCCAAATTGATCCGACTGGTCGTCTTTGATGTGGACGGTGTGCTCACGGACGGCAAACTGTTTTTTGACGAAACGGGGCGAGAATACAAATCGTTCAACGCAAAGGACGGTCATGGGATAAAGATGCTGCGCAGCAGTGGCGTGGAGGCCGCGATCATTTCCGGACGGAAATCAGCCTCGGTATCTCTTCGAATGTCGAGCCTTGGAGTTGAACACGTTTACCAGGGTCAAGAAGACAAGGTGGCCGTGCTGGATGAACTCTGCCACCTGTTATTGCTGTCACGAAACCAGGTTGCGTTCGTGGGAGACGACCTGCAGGACCTGCCTGTGATGGGCCGGGTCAAACTTGGGATTGCGGTTGCCGACGCGCACATTGCGGTTCGCCAACATGCAGACTGGTGTACATCGCTTCCCGGGGGCTGTGGTGCCGCCCGCGAAGTTTGTGATCTCGTAATGAACGCGCAAGGCACCCTGGAGCCCCTGACCAGCGAATACCTCGCGGCGCGCGACTGAAGCCAGCAGGATGATCCGGCACCTCTGGACCTACCTCAGCCTGACGTTTGTCGTTCTGTTCAGCTGGTTCCTGGCCGAATCAATGACACCCGAACCGGAAAAAGTTCAGCCGACCAAGTCTCATCGGCCCGATTACTTCAGCAACGGGTTTACCAAAATCAGCATGAATGAGGATGGGCTACCCCGGAACCGGCTGGTCGCTGATTCCATGGTTCATTACCAGGACGATGATACAACCGAACTGAAAAAGCCGGTGTTCACAAAAATTAACGAGGAAGCACCACCCTGGGTTGTTCATTCCAAGGCAGGATTTGTAACCTCAGGAGGAAAAACCATTTTCCTCGATGGCACGGTACTGATCGAACGGGATGCCGCACCCGGCTACGATCCAATTACCATCAATACCGAAGACCTGACCGTGAAACCCGAGATCGATTACGCCGAAACGGAACAATTTGCGGAGCTCATCAGCAGCCACTACCGAATCAGCGGCATCGGGATGTCGATTTATTTCGGCGAACATGAACAAGTAGAACTAAATACCAATGTCCATGGAAAATTTGAAGAAAAATAGGCCATTGCTGCTGCTCGTTTTGCTTGCCGGTTTCGCCGCGAATGCAGCGCCACAGAAAGATGATTCAAAGGATCCGACCTATATCGAAGCGGACAGCGCAACGTACGACGATAACACCGGCATGGTGGTCTATATCGGCCGGGTGGAGCTCACCCAGGGCAGAATGTTACTCCAGTCCGACAAACTGGTGATCTACACGACCGACCGCAAACCCGACAAATACATTGCAACCGGAGACCCAGTCACATTCAGGCAGACCCCGGAACCGGGAGAAGACGAAATGCATGGCCGGTCGCTGATCGCCGAGTATTACAAGAAGCAGGATCTGCTGGTAATGATTAAAAAGGCGGTGATCTGGCAAGGCGAAGATACCTATGCCAGTGAACGAATCGAGTGGGACCGGAAAACCAGTATCATCCGGGCCGGAGATCTTTCATCCAGAGGGAAGCGGGTGCACATCACCCTTTTCCCTGACGAAGGGACCGAATAAGCATGTCACTTCTCTCAGCACAGAATCTGATCAAGCAATACAACAAGCGCTCGGTAGTCGACGATGTCTCGATACAGATCAATAGCGGCGAGATCGTTGGCCTGCTCGGCCCGAATGGTGCAGGCAAAACCACCAGTTTCTACATGATCGTCGGTCTGATCAAAACCGAGCAAGGCCGGATTACCATCGACAATCGGGATATCACGCGCCTTCCCATTCATGCCCGTGCGCAGATGGGTATCGGCTACCTGCCTCAGGAACCATCGATTTTTCGCAAACTGAACGTGGCCGATAACCTGCGCGCAGTACTGGATATCCGCACCGACATGAGCATGGGCCAGAAGGAACTTATCATAGAGGAATTACTGCAGGAATTCGGTATCGACCACTTGCGAACACGTCCCGCTCTGGGTCTGTCGGGCGGGGAAAGACGGCGAGTGGAGATTGCACGTGCACTGGCATCAGATCCGCAGTTTCTGTTGCTAGACGAACCCTTTGCCGGGGTCGATCCGATTTCGATCATCGACATCCAGAAAATCATCCATCACTTGCGAGACCGTGGTATCGGAATCCTGATTACCGAACACAACGTAAGGGAAACCCTGGGAACCTGCGACCGCGCCTACATCCTCAACGAGGGCAAGGTCATTGCTGAGGGCGATGCGCAAACCATTCTCACCGACCGACATGTCAGGCAGGTTTACCTTGGCGAGAACTTCAACATGTAGCCTTGCCATCGACAAATTCGCCGCTCAGCGCGTGAATACGCTAGAATTAAGGTACGTTAGGGGCCCCCATCGACAGGGAACAGCAAACCGGCAAAAAGCCTACTGAAAAAACCTGGTTCAGCTCTGATGAAACAGTCGTTACAATTACGTGTAGGTCAGCGACTGACCATGACTCCCCAGTTACAGCTAGCCATTCGGCTGTTGCAATTGTCAACACTCGAGCTTAAGCAAGAAATCCAGCAGACACTCGAGTCCAACATGATGCTCGAGATTGCCGAGGACGATGTCATCGTTTCGGAAAACTGTAGCGAAGACGACAAGGCGGAAAAACCGGAGCCGACCAGCGAAGGTTCACAAAGTGATATTCCGAACGAACTGCCGATCGATACCTCATGGGACGATATCTACGGCACTGTCCAGCCTACCCTTGGGTCATCGGCATCAACGGCCGTCAGCAGCAAAGACTTCGAAACGTACCGCAGCAATCCTCAGACACTGATCGATCACCTTCTCTGGCAAATGGAACTGGCCAGATTCTCCGACCAGGACCGAGCCATTGCCACTGCAATCATCGATGCCGTCAATGCGGACGGCTACCTGGCCATGCCCATCGAAGAGATTTACCAGGGCCTGCTGAACCAGATGGAAGAACTCGAATTCGAGGAAGTGGACGCGGTTCTTCACCGGGTACAGAACTTCGATCCTCCAGGCATAGCTGCGAAAAACCCGACCGATTGCCTGAAGATTCAGCTGAGTCAACTGCCGGACGAAGTCATGTGGAAGGACACCGCCATGAAGCTGGTTACGGATTTCCTAGACGATCTCGGCTCCCACAACCATGCAAAACTGAAACGGTCGCTGCGGCTGAACGAACAGCAACTCAGCGAAGTCGTAGTCCTGATCCGTTCGCTGAACCCCAAGCCGGGCAACTCCATCGACACGCTGGAGCCCCAATACTTGATTCCCGACGTATTCGTATCAAAAGTCAAGCGAGCATGGCAGGTTTCGCTGAATACGGAAACGGCACCGCGACTACGGATAAACTCCTACTACTCCAGCTTGATCAAAAGAGCCGATAACAGTCACGACAATACATTCATGAAGAACCATCTGCAGGAAGCCCGCTGGTTCCTCAAGAGCCTGCAAAGCCGCAACGAAACCCTTTTAAAGGTCGCCCGCTGCATCGTCGACCGACAAACGGCCTTTTTCGAGCACGGTCCCATCGCGATGAAACCGATGATACTCCGCGATGTCGCCGCGGAAGTTGAGATGCATGAATCAACAATCTCCAGGGTCTCCACGCAAAAATACATGCGCACCCCACGGGGCATCTACGAATTCAAGTATTTCTTTTCCAGCCATGTATCGACCGATACTGGCGGCGAATGCTCCTCTACCGCGATTCGGGCATTCATCCAGGAACTGGTGAACAACGAACCACCGGCAAAACCCCTCAGTGACCAAAAGATATCCAGCAAACTCCAAGACAGAGGTATAAAGGTTGCCCGACGAACGATCGCCAAGTACCGGGAATCCATGGCCATCCTGCCGTCAAACGAGCGAAAACGTCTATTGTGATTCCTGGGATGCTACCTCGTCATATCCTAACGAGTAAGGTAAGCTATCAGTAGCTTGAAACTCTTGGAATTCCATGTTCAACAGACCATTTCCTTGACGCCGCCCCGGTGACAACCCCCCTGCTTCCAGGACACCACCACACCCGTCAGGCAACGACCGGTCGGCAAAAGTTGAAAGCGATAGTCGGTCATTTCAGTAGCAACATAGGAGAAGTGAAATGCAGATCAGTGTAACCGGACGCCATCTCGACATCACCGACGCTTTAAAAAACTACGTGGAATCCAAATTCGAACGCCTGGAACGGCATATCGATCATGTTACCGACGTCCATGTAATCCTGGGCTTGGAAAAAATCAACAAGAAGGCCGAAGCGACGGTCCAGATCAGTGGCGCCAGGCTTTTTGCCGAAGATCATCAGGAAGACATGTATGCCGCCATTGACAGCCTGATCGACAAACTGGATCGCCAAGTCTGCAAGCACAAGGAGAAGATCGTCGATCGTCACCGTTAATTTAGTCACTGGCCGGAACACTCAACCCTTGGCCGACGGGTTCAGATCCGCTGAACCCGTCGGCGACAAAGTCACCCCGCCTGTTGTCGTGAAAACCCCGAAAACCAGAACTTTCTGTCATTCTTCCAAGCAAGCCGAATCAGGCGGATGGAATCAATTGATCGGTCAGGAATCGGCAGCGTGAAGCTCGTCATCGTCAGTGGCTTGTCAGGTTCAGGCAAAAGTATCGCGTTGGATACCTTGGAAGACTGCGGATACTACTGTATCGACAACCTTCCCGTATCACTGATCGAAAACCTGATCGAGCAG
The DNA here is from genome assembly GCA_024958995.1 of Methylococcales bacterium. Classification (GTDB taxonomy): domain Bacteria; phylum Pseudomonadota; class Gammaproteobacteria; order Methylococcales; family UBA1147; genus UBA1147. The sequence continues at coordinate 5,568 of JANXGZ010000156.1, forward strand.
GTTGCCGATACAGCGGACCAAACCTATGCCAAAACAGCGATCGGAATCGATTCCAGAACCCAGAGCAAAAGTCTCTCGGTCTTTCCCGAAACGCTCGCTCTGATTAGGGACCGCAAGATCGATTACGAGATCCTGTTTTTGCAAGCGGATGACAAAACACTTCTCAAGCGGTTTAGTGAAACGCGCCGAAAGCACCCCCTGACAGGTTCGAACCAGTCGCTTCGAGACGCAATCAACGGGGAAAGAAAACTGCTGGAACCGGTGATTGAGAACGCTGACCTGGTTCTTGATACATCTCGCACAAACATTCACGAACTACGAGAACTGATTCGCGTTCGGGTGGGTGTTCGAAAGAACAAAGCGCTGTCAGTCTTTTTCCAGTCCTTTGGATTCAAGAACGGACTACCACTTGATACCGATTTCATCTTCGACGTCCGTTGTCTGCCAAATCCGCACTGGGAACCGTCGTTAAGGAGCATGACCGGCATGGATCGACCGGTCATTGATTTTCTCGACAACGAATCGGAAGTCTATGATTACCTGCATGATTTGATCATTTTTCTAGATCGATGGATTCCAGCGTTCGAAGCGAACGACCGATCCTATTTCAGCATCGCAATCGGCTGCACAGGAGGCCAGCACCGTTCGGTTTACATCGTCGAGAACCTGGCCCGGCATTTTAGATCCAGCCCGTACCAAATCCTGGTTGGACACAGAGAAATGAACTGAAACCCGGTCAATTGCCGCGTCAGCCCCTGCTGAAACACTGACAACCTGTGCACCACCTGCTGAAATCCGGGCTCAAACTATTTCCTGAACAAGCCCTCCGCCTCTCGAAGACGCGACTGGCACAAAGCTGGAATATAATAGTGCTAGGCTTGGTATAGCCAGGAGAAAATAGCAGGCTAAACCTGTCACGAGCACTTCATCCTGGAAACAGAAGACTGCCCTGTCAATGAAACAGAAAGCCGGCGGATTTGCCGCAACAGAAAAACCCCGATAACGACCGACGGACAGCTCCAGAAAACTCAGCCATGCCGCAGACCGCAAAAAAAGACCAGTCCGAAGACTACCTGAAACAGGTTAACCAGTGGCTCAGAAAGGACAAGCCGACACCCGTCCAAAAGCTTTTCAGCACGCTGCACCCCTCGGAAATCGCCCTCATTCTTGAATCGCTTGAACGCGCAGACCGGCAAGTGGCGTGGAAACTTGTCGATACCCATCTGTGGGGTGCCGTACTGGTCGAACTGAATGACGAGGTACGCAGCGGACTGATTGAGAACGCGACAACTGAAGAGCTTGTCGATGCCACGGAAACATTGGAAACCGACGACCTGGCCGACCTTGTCGAAGACCTGTCCGATGATGCGCTTGAGCAGGTTCTTCAATCAATGGATGAACAGAACCGTCAGCGACTTGAATCGGTTCTCTGTTACGATGAAAACACCGCCGGCGGGCTGATGAATGTCGACACCCTGACCGTACGGCAGGACGTTTCTCTGGATGTGGTATTGCGCTACCTGCGACTGCGCGGAACAATTCCCGATCAGACCGATAGCCTAATGGTCGTCGACCGGGAAGATCGCTTCCTGGGCGTATTACCCCTTTCCGTTTTGCTCACCAACGGTAGCGAAAAGACGGTTGAGGAACTCATGGTCACCGACGCCGACTCGATACCGGCCGAATTGCCCGACACCGAAGTCGCGCTGCTGTTCGAACAACACGACCTGATCTCGGCACCCGTCGTTGGGACCACCGGCAAACTGCTGGGCAGAATTACCATTGATGACGTGGTAGACGTGATCAGGAACGAAGCTGACCATTCCCTCATGAGCACGGTCGGACTCGACGAAGAACAAGACATGTTCGCGCCGGTCAAACTCAGTGCACAACGCCGGGCCGTGTGGCTAGGAGTCAACCTACTGACTGCAATCCTGGCCTCGTGGGTCATCGGCCTGTTTGAGCCCACAATCGAGAAAATGGTTGCACTGGCAGTTCTGATGCCGATCGTGGCCAGCATGGGCGGGGTCGCCGGCACCCAGACGCTGACTCTAGTTACGCGCGGCCTTGCCCTGAGACAAATCGGAGCGACCAATGCACGGGTGGTGATCACCAACGAACTAGCGGTCGGAATCCTGAACGGTGTGTGCTGGTCAGTCATCACCGCTCTGTTTGCAGGTCTATGGTTTGGCAGCTTTCTTCTCGGGGGACTGATCGGCGGCGCCATGATCATCACGCTAGCGGTTGCCGCACTGGCCGGCGCCACCATTCCGATCCTGCTGGATGGTCTTGGGGTCGATCCCGCGCTAGCCGGGGGAGTACTCCTGACAACCGTGACTGATGTCATCGGTTTCCTGACCTTTCTCGGTCTGGCAACCCTGTTCATTGCCTAGCCAGACAACCAACGAAAGGAGCTTCTTCGTCAGGGCCGGCAGAAGCGGAAGCCAATTGTTCAACCGAATCGAAAAGATCGCGACTCCCCTCGATACCGACTATCGTGTTAAGCTCAGCAACTAGGGAGTATTATCGACTTAATCACCGCGGCTGATTTTCCGCACTGACCCAATGGTCAAAGAAAGTTGACCGATCGAATCACATCGGTCCGCGAGTCCATCACCGGGCAGAGAATCCTGTACCTGAAAATGAACCGGCAACACCCCGGCCCCTTCACGGCTCCAACCGATGCGGTTTAAAATCCGTCTCGGACCAGAAAGTTCGATATCCGTACGACGGGTAGCCGCCAACTCGGTCACCTGATCAATCATCAAGGCGGGTATCCAGAATGGGAATCGGGAGTTACCTCCATGCCAGAAACAACCGCAAGAATGTTTGCCCAAGCCAGCATACTAACTGCAACAATGCTGATATCGTCCTGCGCAACAACTGTCACCGAAACCGCAAGGCAACCCGAATCTCGAACAAAAGCGCCCGGCGGCGAGGTTCCGACGCCTTTCCAAACTAACCCACCGCCAGTCACCCGCTTAAAAAACGGCAAGAATCTCAAATTGGTCAGCATGATGGAAGGAGGAGCCTGCAATTCCAGGCAACAGGGAGCGAAAGGTGCCTTCCTGGTTTACGCCGATTCGAGCCACATTGAACGAATAAAAAGAGAAAAGGGGTCCCAAATATTCCGGGATTTCCAAACCGATATCCAGACCTTTGCATTGCAAGCGCTACGGGTCTCAGTGGAACAAACGAACATTACCGACAATCCGTTCGCGCTGGATATTCGACAGTCGGAAAACCAGGTCATCAAGCAACTACTCTCCGGTTTTAGCGAAGCAATCGCACCGGCCATCAACTCTTTTGAAGAGGACAACGGACTGATGATCGATGTTCAGCCCTTCCTGCCATCGATGATCTTTCTACTCGAAGAATGCGACGCCAACCTGGACTAGATCTCGCATTAACCAAGAGAGGCTTTCGACTCCCTCCCTGCTACAAGCAACTAGCCGCTGACAAATCGACCGTCTTCAAGATGCAGCACGGTATTCATTCGGCTGGCCAGTGATTCATCGTGGGTCACGATCAGAAAGCTGGTTTCCAGTTCCTGGTTCAGTTCCAGCATGAGCTGGTAGATCCGTTCAGCGGTCTTGCTATCCAGGTTACCGGTCGGTTCGTCGGCCAACACACACTTCGGACCATTCACCAGCGCCCGCGCGATTGCCGCTCTCTGCCGCTCACCTCCGGACAACTCCGCCGGCTTGTGATCGACCCGGTTGCCGATACCGACCCGTTCCAAAAAATACAGCGCCTTTTCCCGGGCCTCCCTAACCGGCTGCCCTGCGATCAGCAAGGGCATGGACACATTTTCCAGAGCGCTAAATTCGCCAAGTAGATGGTGGAACTGGTAGACAAAGCCCAGTGACCGGTTTCTCAGTTGCCCAAGTTTGCCAGGCCCTAGTTGCCCGATATCCTTGCCGCCAAGCAATACAGTACCGGCCGTGGGTACATCTAGTCCCCCCAGCAAATGCAGCAGAGTACTCTTACCCGAACCCGAAGCGCCCATGACGGCGACTAGTTCGCCGGCGTTAATATCCAGATCAACATCCTTCAGAACCTCAACGTCCAGTGTCCCCTCGACAAAGCGCTTCCCCAGACCAAGGCACTGCAAAACCGGCCCCCTATTCATGGCGCAACTCTTCTGCAGGCTTTACCCTGGCGGCTTGAATCGCCGGGTAGACAGTGGCCAGAAGAGCGAGCAGGAAGGCGACCGATGTGATCAGGTAAACGTCAGTCCAGACCAATTTCGACGGAAGCTCGCTAATGTAATATACATCCGCGGGAAGGAAATGCGCTCCGAACGCCCGTTCGATGGCCGGAACGATCGTTTCCACGTTCAGCGCCAACAACACACCCCCAAGCGTACCGAGTGCCGTCCCCACCAACCCGATGATGGTACCCAAGATCATGAAGATCCCCATCACCGAGCCTGGCGTCATACCCTGGGTCATGAGGATCGCGATATCACCCTTCTTGTCCGTCACCACCATGACCAGGGTCGACACGATATTGAAAGCCGCCACCGCGACAATCAGCAGAAGGATAATGAACATGACCCTTTTCTCGGTCCTGATGGCACGGAAGAAATTGCTGTGCACCCGTGTCCAGTCAGTGACGCGGGCGCTGCCGTACAACGCCTGAGACAAGTCAGCGGTCAGCTGTGGCGCCTCGAACAGATCGGTAAGTTTGAGCCGAAGTCCCGAAACCGAATCCCCCAGCCGGTAAAGCCGGGCAGCATCGCCCAGATGAACCAGTGCCAAGTTGCGGTCGTATTCATACATGCCGATCTTGAAAACTCCGACCACTGTGAAACGGCGCAGGCGGGGTAGAATGCCGGCCGGTGTCGAATTAATCTGCGGTGTAATGACGGTCACCTTGTCCCCCATGGACACACCGAGGTGACTCGCAAGTTCGGTGCCGAGAATAATCCCATAATCGCCCGGGGCAAGTCGAAGAAAATCCCCCATTACTAGCTTCTCGGTCACTTCCGAGACCCGGGACTCGAAATCCGGCAGTACCCCCTTGAGCAGAGAGCCGCTAACTCGCCGACCGGCACTGACCATGACCTGTCCTTCGATGTAGGGCGCCCACCCCGTAACCCGTTTCTCTTTCTCCAGCAACTTGTCGAAGGAGCGCCAATCGTCCAATCGCCCGTTCCAACCCGAAATACTGGCGTGAGACGTCATACCTAGAATCCGTTCGCGCAATTCGGTCTCGAAACCGTTCATCACCGACAACACGGTTATCAGCGCAGTAACTCCGAGCGCGATACCCAGGACCGAAGTCAATGTAATAAAGGAAATGAAACGGGTCCGGCGCCTGGCTCGCGTGTAGCGAACACCGATAAACAAGACGAGTGGCCT